>CAVBPN010000114.1:0-4282 GCA_963597235.1 bacterium | reverse complement strand
ATACTCTTATTGATTATTTTATTTTGGAGGATTTTTTATGTCAGATCAGGTTCGTGATATGACAAAGGGTTCCCCGGCGAAGCTTATTCTGCTGTTTGCAGTACCGCTGATGCTGGGGAATATTTTTCAGCAGTTATATACGATGGTGGATACGATCGTTGTAGGACAGGTTGCCGGAGTACAGGCACTGGCTGCTCTTGGGGCAGTTGAATGGATCATGTGGATGGTGCTTGGAGTTTCTACCGGAGTTACCCAAGGGTTTTCTATTCTGATCTCACAGCATTACGGTGCACGAAAATGGAGTGATCTTAAGAAGACAGTCGCACACAGTTATCTGCTTACGTCAATCACTGCTGTTTCGCTTCTGATCGTCAGTCAGCTCGCTGCCAGATGGATTCTGGTACTTTTGAACACACCGGATAATATTATCGTGATGTCTCTGACTTACCTCAGGATTGTTTTCTGTGGAATCCCGATCGTTGCCGCCTATAATATTTTTGCCTCGGTGCTGCGTGCACTTGGAAACAGCCGGACGCCTCTGATTGCCATGATCATTGCTTCTATTATTAATGTGGTGCTGGATCTTGTCTTTGTTGCCGGACTTCACTGGGGCGTAGCAGGTGCTGCACTTGCTACTGTTACGGGACAGGCTTTTTCTGCATTATATTGTTTTCTGATCGTCAGAAAGATTGACATCGTACATACTTCCAGGAGTGATTTTCAGCATGTGCCCGGACTGAATCGGAAACTTTTTGGCCTTGGTGCACTAATCTTATTTCAGGATGTGATCATTTCTGTCGGCGGTCTTGCAGTACAGTTTGTCATCAATGGATATGGTTTTCTGTTCGTTGCCGGATTTACTGCAACAAATAAACTTTATGGTGTACTTGAGATGGCTGCGATCTCCTATGGATATGCAGTGGTACCCTATGTTGGACAGAATCTTGGTGCCGGAAAGACTGCCCGCATCAAAAAAGGCGTGCATGCCAGTGCTTTTCTTGCATTCCTGACATCGGCTTTCATCAGTATTATGATGTTTCTTTTTGGAAAAACACTGCTTTCCATGTTTATCTCCGGCGATCCCGCACAGACGGAACAGGTGCTTGCCATTGCATGGCATTATCTCTCTATTATGGTTTCCTGCCTTTGCATTCTTTATTTTCTGTATGTTTACCGTTCTGCATTGCAGGGACTTGGAAATACGATGATTCCTATGCTGAGTGGTGTTGTGGAATTTTTTGTCAGAGTCGGTGTGGCTCTGTTACTTCCAAAACTTGTCGGACAAAATGGGATTTTTTATGCGGAGATTGCCGCATGGATGGGAGCGACGGTACTTCTTGTTGCCAGTTATTATATCAGTATCCGTAAATTTAAATCTGCTGATTGAAAAAAGCATTGACTCTGCAATCGTTATAGAGTTTACTATAATGTAGAAAGGAGTCAATGTTTTATTATGGAAAGGAATCTTACCTCCGGCAGTGTGCTGAAAAACATTCTTTATTTTTCACTGCCCTATCTTTTATCTTATTTTCTACAAACCCTGTATGGCATGGCTGACCTTTTTATCATCGGTCAGTTTGAGGGAGTTGCAAGCACTACCGCTGTCTCGATCGGCAGTCAGGTCATGCACATGATCACGGTTATGATCGTCGGTCTTGCCATGGGATCTACGGTTACGATTGCACAGGCAATTGGAGCCAGAGATAAAAAAAGTGCTTCCAGAACGATTGGAAACACGGTTACTTTATTTATGGCAGTTGCAATTGAGTTGATGATCATCCTGATTCTTCTGGTTCATCCAATTGTATCAGTGATGTCTACCCCTTCGGAAGCAGTAAGTGGAACAGTTGCTTATCTTACGGTATGTTTTATCGGAATTCCATGTATTACGGCCTATAATATCATCAGTTCAATTTTTCGTGGACTCGGAGATTCAAAAAGCCCGATGTACTTTATCGCTATTGCATGCGTAGTAAATATTGGTCTGGACTATCTGTTTATGGGATATTTTCATCTCGGCCCAGTTGGAGCGGCACTTGGCACAACGCTATCGCAGTTTGTGAGTGTCATCATTGCTCTGGTTGTGATTCTGAAAAAGGATACGGGAATCTCTTTATCACGAAAAGATTTTCATCCGGATCATAGATCTATGAAGAAAATCCTGAGTATTGGTATTCCGGTCGCTCTGCAGGATGGCTTTATTCAGATTGCTTTTATTGTTATCACGATTATTGCAAACAGGCGTGGGCTTGATACTGCCGCAGCTGTCGGTATTGTAGAAAAGATCATCAGTTTCCTGTTTCTGGTTCCATCCTCAATGCTCTCTACGATTTCTGCTCTGTGCGCGCAGAATATTGGAGCCAGGAAACATGACCGTGCCTCGAAGACTCTTCGCTACGGAATTATGATTGCTGCAGGATTTGGAGTGATTGTTTCTATTGTGATTCAGTTTATTGCAGAACCGGTGGTATCGTTATTTACTTCAGACGCAACGGTTATCATACTTGGAAGTCAGTACATACGGGGATATATCTTCGACTGTATTTTTGCAGGAATTCATTTCTGCTTCAGTGGATATTTCTGCGCTTATGGAAAATCGGGATTTTCTTTCCTGCACAATATTGTTTCCATCCTCTGCGTACGTATCCCGGGAGTTTATCTGACTTCGTTATGGTTCCCGTCTACGCTGTTCCCGATGGGAATTGCGACGGCTTGTGGATCACTTTTATCTGTCATCATTTGTTTGATCGTATTCCGCTGGATGAAACAGCATGTGATTAAGCCGATGATGGCATAAGGTATTCATTTTATAATTGTAATATTTTTAATAAGTCTGTTTTCGGAAGGTCCGGATTGCTTTGGTATATATCAATGTAGTCCGGATCTTCTGTTCTGTTATTGAATGCAGGAAAGAGAAATCCGCATTCTGGTTTTCCTGGCTCGTAGTCGCCGGATACCGGACAGATTGCACAGATGATATATTCGTAGATTTCTTCGGACTCCCAGAGGCTTTCGTGATCGGCTGCCTTAAGGGGGATGTCGTAGGTATTATGGAATAGATATACGGCATAATCGTGGTTGGAGTGGTAGTTCTCTGCGACATATTCGTAAAAAGATTCCAGAAGGGCATCGTTTTTGAGACCGCAGGTTTTAATTCCGAGGAGGAGCTGGCGGATGCTACCTGGGATATATGCTTCTTTTGGAATTTTATAGCGTTTGAGGTTCTGGTTTGTTGGTGAGAAGGGAATGGTTTTAGCGATGGCAAGGTTCTGTTCTTTCTCGGATTTTTTAAGTTTCAGAAAGTTCGTATTGAAAGTTCCGTCAATGAAGCCGTCTTTATCCATGTAACTGCCTGCGATGCGGGTCATGGATGTACGGGCAGGTGTCATTCGGCGGGTGAGTTCGAGCATATCTTCGCGGTTGATTCTGGTGATTGATGGCATGGGGTGTCCTTTCTTATCTTAATAATCGTTCTTTCACGTAACCAGTTATCCATATATCGGATCGTGGAACACAAAGCTTGCGTTTCCGGTTTTCGACCGTGCGCTTATGGATGACTGCTTTTGCAAACTCGTTTCGCTCAAACAGAGCACAGCAGCCATCGCTAGCACAGCCGAAATTCCGGAAGCCTCGCTGGTGTTCCTGCTCCGATACATGGAAGCTGGTTACTGGGAATGGAAAATTTATTACTTTCTGAGAAATACATTTTTAATTATAAATTCCATAAACAATATTCATATTGCTAGTATAACAAATGCCTTTAAAGAAAGTTATAAAAAAAGAAGCAGATTTCTCTGCTCCTGAAATTCTATCGTATCTTCAAAACCACATACATGTTGACATTAGAATCAAAATCTAACCATGCTTACGCTTTCGTCGAGCCTGGTCACCTCGCAACTCCGTTGCGAGGTGACTTTTGCTTCGTAAATGTCTGTCTTCCCACGTTATCGCTCTGGAATGCAAGCATTCCTCACTCTACGTGTGGCGACAGTCGCTCGTCTCAGCTAGTTGGTCAAGCCCTCACCCTATTAGTAGCAGTCAGCTCCATGTGTTACCACACTTCCACCCCTGCCCTATCGACCTCGTCGTCTTCAAGGGGGTTTACTCCTTTCGGATGGGATATCTCATCTTGAGGGGGGCTTCACGCTTAGATGCCTTCAGCGTTTATCCCTTCCGGGCTTGGCTACCCGGCTATAGACTTGGCAGTCTAACCGGTGCACCAGCGGCCCGTCCATCCCGGTCCTCTCGTACTAAGGACAGCTCCTCTCAGATATCCTACGCC
>CAVBPN010000113.1:25818-30264 GCA_963597235.1 bacterium | reverse complement strand
ATCTTTCAGTATACGGTCCTTTAAAAGCTGCATGATTTCTCTCCTTTGATTATAAGCGTTTTTATAAAATTATTTTAATGATACTCTATTATTCGAAGAAGTTCAATTCTTTTCGACAAAATTTTTTTATAAAATTGCAAAAGCAAAAGAGGTCTGCTACAATATGAGTAATTGAAAAATGCGATTAATCTGTGGACAGGTTAATTGCAGAAAAATAAAGAATCAGGAGGCATGAAAATGGCTGAACAGAAATATACAGTAAATGCAATGGGCGAGCAGTGCCCGATCCCGGTAGTGAAGACCAAGAAAGTGCTGGATGGCATTCAGGGAGATGCAGAGATCACAGTGCTGGTAGATAATGAGACAGCGGTGCAGAATCTTACCAGAATGGGAAAAAGTGCCGGTGCAGAAGTGCTTTCCGAGAAGAAGAGCGAGAAAGAATTTCATGTGATCATCCGTGTAAAAGACCGCCAGCCGGCAGCAGGAGCGGAGACAGAAACTGTTTCCTGTATCCCGGATGTTAAGGGCGATTTTGTGATCGCGGTGGATACGGCTACAATGGGAAGAGGAAACGATGAACTTGGTAAAGTCCTGATGAAAGGTTTCCTTTTTGCAGTGACCCAGCTGGATGAACTTCCGAAGACCATGCTTTTCTATAACGGCGGCGCGACACTGACGACAGAAGGCTCTGATTCTCTGGAAGATCTGAAGAGCCTGGAGGCACAGGGTGTGACGATAAAGACCTGTGGAACCTGCCTGAACTACTATGGTCTGACAGAGAAGCTTCAGGTTGGTGAAGTAACGAATATGTATGATATCGTGGAGACGATGGCAAAAGCATCCAAAGTTATAAAACCATGATTCGGAAGATTCCGAGATACCTGCTGACTTTTTATAATACAAGCGGTGCGATCGCGGTAGAGCGCTTCTGTAAAGAACATCAGATTCCGGGAAGGCTTCTTCCGGTACCGAGAGAAATCTCGGCAAGCTGTGGGCTTTCATGGGCGGTGACGCTTGAAGAGAAAGATGAGATCACCGTGGTTGAGACTGCGTTTGCAGATGAGATTGAGGGAAAATGGACCCTGGAATTATAATTTCCGGAGAAGGTGAAAAATTATGAAAGAATACGAAGTAATCTGGGAGATTTTTAATAAATGCCCGAGAAATCAGATGCGGGATGTATTTGTTGAAGAAGTGGAGATTACAGATCCTGAGGAATATGTAAAAAAGAAATTTCAGGGAAAGGATGTTTCTTATGATAAAACCATTCTTGAGGATGGCACGATCATTTTTGATATCGTCACTTCACAGATGAAACAGAGATGTTCCTTTACAGAGATTTAGAAGCTGTGATATAATGCAGTTTCAGGGTTGCACGGCAATCCGCAGGACAGTATCAATTTGAAACCTAAGAGGAGCAGACATGAGCGAAACAAAAGAAACCCATGTACATGTACTGGAAGACGGAACGATAATGGAACATTCCCATTCTCATGAAAATCACGGAGAACATGGCCATCACCACAGTCATGCCCAGACAAAGGCGGTCCTGAACCGGCTTTCCAGAGCAATCGGACATCTGGAATCCATTAAACGTATGGTAGAAGATGGCAGAGACTGTTCAGAAGTGCTGATTCAGCTTTCGGCAGTGAAATCCGCGATCAATAATACCGGTAAGATTATCCTTCAGGATCATATTGAGCATTGTATTGTAGACGCGGTGGAGCATGGCGATAAGGATGCGATAAAAGAACTGGAACGTGCGATCGACCGGTTTATGAAATAATGCAGCAATTGTTTTGATGAAACAAAATACAGGGAATACAGTTCTGGCAGACATAGACTGTATTCTCAGAGAATAAAGGAGTATACAGAAATGGCAGGATGCAGTAACAGCGGCTCATGCGGTAAATCAAGCTGTGAAGGATGCGCTAGTAAAGGACAGAGCAATCCGCAGAATTTTATGGCAGAGCAGAATATTTTTTCAGATGTAAAACACGTGATCGGTGTTGTCAGCGGTAAAGGCGGCGTAGGTAAATCCTTTGTGACAGGATCTCTCGCTAACGCAATGGCAGCAAAAGGCTATAAAGTAGGTATCCTGGATGCAGATATCACAGGACCGTCTATCCCGAAGATGTATGGACTGACCGGTGCTGCACAGGCAGATGATAACGGAATCTATCCGATGGAAACCGCAAATGGGATTAAGGTTATGTCCATTAACCTTCTTCTTCCGACAGAGGATACTCCGGTTATCTGGAGAGGTCCGGTCCTTGCAAATATGGTAAAACAGTTCTGGACCGATGTTGTCTGGGATAAAGTAGACTATCTCTTTGTAGATATGCCTCCGGGAACCGGCGATGTACCGCTTACTGCATTCCAGTCCCTTCCGATCGATGGAATCGTGATTGTAAGCTCTCCGCAGGATCTTGTAAAGATGATCGTTAAAAAAGCTTACAACATGGCCGAGATGATGAAGATCCCGGTACTCGGAATCGTAGAGAATTACAGTTATGTAAAATGTCCGGATTGCGGAAAACCGATCAAGATCTTCGGTGAGAGCCATATTGATGAGATCGCAGAAGAGCTGAACGTTCCGGTATTAGGAAAGATGCCGATCGACATGGCATATGCATCAAAGGCAGACAGCGGAACTCTCGATCAGATCAACAATGAATACATCACAAAAGCCGTAGAGGTTATGCCAGAATAATTTCTGACAGATAATCCCCGACAGTTATTGGAAAATAAATCCGGTGACTGCTGGGGATTTTTTTACTTTACAGGAAGCTACTTCGTAATGTTCCAATAAAGCAAAAAGCACTCCGATCTGTCCTTCTCAGAACATCTCTAAGAATCGTTCTGCCGCCTGAGACACAGGAAGACTGTCATGCTGGACAAGTACAAGCTGCCTTTTTGGAAGCGGCTGGGCGAGGGGGATTGGTTTCAGGGAATCTTCCGGGTTTAGCATATAATCCGGAATACAGGCAATTCCCAGACCGATGCGGGCAAGATCCATAAGAAGATCATTGCTGTTCAGTTCAACTTCCGGCAGCAGTTTCAGACCATGAGAGGTAAAGGCCTGCTGCAGATACTCGCTTGTGGTACTTTTTGAAGAGAGCATCAGGATCGGCTGCTTTAAAAGTGTCTGGAATTCGCAGGGCAGTTCATCAGGAGTAAAACATCCGGGTTTACCGACAAAGATATCCTGGAAATTCTGGAGAACTTTTATTTTCATATGACTGCCCAGACGTGAATTCGGAGAGTTGCAGACAATCAGGTCAACCTGGCCTTTTTCAAGCAGTTCAACACAGCCGATCGAAGTGCTGTTCGTGACTTTGATCCGGACATCCGGGAATTCCTGATGGAATTTCTGGAGATAGTGAAGAAGATAATAGCGGCAGATCGTGTCACTGGCACCGATGCGGAGCTGTCCTTTCAGCATATTATCCCCGGACAGCAGGGATTCTCCCTCATCCAGCATCTGCATGGCAGGTTTTACATGCTGCAACAGAAGTTCTCCTTCCGGTGTGAGGAGAACTTTTTTTGTACTGCGGATAAAAAGTGTGTGATTCAGTTTCTTTTCCAGAGTTTTGATCGACTGGCTGACAGCTGACTGCGAGATAAAAAGTTCACGGGAAGCTTCTGAAAAGCTTAAGGTGGAAGCTACATAATAAAAAACTTTATATAATTCCAGATTGATATCCATAAGAACGGACCTCCTGCTGATAGAAATTTAGGATCATAAATTAGCACTGCTAATAAAAAATATAAGATATATTAATTTTACTAATGATATTTCTTATGATACTATAAACTCAGTAATTTAACAAGAATATACATAATAACAATGCACGAAGGAAAGGAGTTTCTAATGAGTAACGTAAGACGCGTTTATGTAGAAAAGAAACCAGCCTATGCCGTACAGGCAAAAGAATTAAAGCATGAGATCAGCAGCTATCTCGGAATCAAATCCGCAACGAATGTAAGAGTGCTGATCCGTTATGATGTAGAAAATATCTCAGACGAAGTTTTTGAAAAAGCATGCAGAACCGTATTTGCAGAGCCGCCGGTAGACGACCTGTATCTTGAGAAATTTGAAGCTGCAGAAGATGCGAAGATCTTTTCAGTAGAATATCTTCCTGGTCAGTTCGACCAGAGAGCAGATTCCGCTGTACAGTGTGTACAGTTCCTTGATGGAGATGCACAGCCGATCATCCGTTCTGCAACAACTTATGTAATAGAAGGAAATGTAACAGACGAAGAATTTGATGCCATTAAACATCACTGCATCAACCCGGTAGACTCCCGTGAGACAGGACTTGAGAAACCGGAAACACTGGTTACCGTATTCCCGGAACCGGAAGATGTAAAGATCTTTGACGGCTTTAAAGATATGCCGGAAGCAGACCTAAAAGTACTGTATGATTCCCTGAATCTTGCAAT
>CAVBPN010000113.1:21361-25784 GCA_963597235.1 bacterium | reverse complement strand
GAATTACTTCAAGAACGAAGAAAAACGTGATCCGTCCATGACAGAAATCCGCGTACTGGATACCTACTGGTCCGACCACTGCCGTCATACTACATTCTCCACAGAGCTTACAGATGTGAAGTTTGATGAGGGCGACTATAAAGAACCGATCGTAAAGACATACGAGAAATATCTTGCTGACAGAGAAGTCCTCTATAAAGGCCGCGATGATAAATTTGTCTGCCTGATGGATCTTGCTCTGATGGCAATGAAGAAACTGAAATCCGAAGGAAAACTTGCAGATCAGGAAGAATCTGATGAAATCAATGCCTGCAGTATCGTTGTCCCGGTAGATGTCGACGGCAAGGAAGAAGAGTGGCTTATCAACTTCAAGAATGAGACACACAATCATCCGACAGAGATCGAGCCGTTTGGTGGTGCCGCTACCTGTCTTGGCGGCGCAATCCGTGACCCGCTTTCCGGACGTACTTATGTATATCAGGCAATGCGTGTAACAGGTGCCGCTGACCCGACCGTATCTGTAAAAGAAACCCTTAAGGGTAAACTTCCGCAGAAAAAACTTGTCAGAAGCGCAGCTCACGGCTACAGCTCCTATGGTAACCAGATTGGTCTGGCTACCGGCTATGTAAAAGAAATCTATCATCCGGACTACGTTGCAAAACGTATGGAAATCGGTGCTGTTATGGGTGCGGCTCCGAGACGTGCAGTCATCCGTGAAAACTCCGATCCGGGAGATATCATCATCCTTCTTGGAGGACGTACCGGACGTGACGGTATCGGTGGTGCTACCGGTTCCTCAAAAGTACACACAGAGGCATCCATCGAAGTCTGTGGCGCAGAAGTACAGAAAGGTAACGCACCGACAGAGCGTAAGATCCAGCGTATGTTCAGACGCGAGGAAGTCAGCCACATTATCAAGAAATGTAATGACTTTGGTGCAGGCGGTGTATCCGTTGCCATCGGCGAGCTTGCAGACGGACTTCGCGTAGACCTTGATAAAGTTCCGAAAAAATATGCCGGCCTTGACGGAACAGAGATCGCAATCTCTGAGTCCCAGGAGCGTATGGCAGTTGTTGTAGATCCGAAAGATGTTGAAACATTCCTTGGCTATGCAAACGAAGAGAACCTGGAAGCAATCCCGGTTGCAGTCGTTACTGAGGCTCCACGTCTTGTACTTACCTGGAGAGGCAAGGAAATCGTAAATATTTCCCGTGCTTTCCTTGATACAAACGGCGCACATCAGGAAACAACCGTAGAAGTTGAAATCCCGGGCAAAGACGGCAATCTGTTTGAAGACCGTCCGGATGTAGCCGATGTGAAAGCAAAATGGCTTGAGACACTTGCTGACCTTAACGTATGCTCACAGAAAGGTCTTGTCGAAATGTTCGACGGTTCCATCGGAGCAGGAAGTGTATTTATGCCATACGGTGGTCAGTACCAGCTTACCGAGACACAGAGTATGGTTGCAAAAGTTCCGGTACAGAATGGAAAGACCGACACCGTAACGATGATGAGTTATGGATTTGACCCGTATCTGTCCTCCTGGAGCCCATATCACGGAGCAGCCTATGCAGTGACAGAATCCGTTGCAAGGATCGTTGCAACAGGCGGTGATTATAAGAAGATCCGCTTCACCTTCCAGGAATACTTCCGCCGCATGACTGAAGATCCGAAGAGATGGAGTCAGCCGTTCTCCGCACTTCTTGGTGCATATGCGGCACAGATGGGATTCGGACTTCCGTCCATTGGTGGTAAAGACAGTATGTCCGGTACCTTTAATGAGATTGATGTACCTCCGACACTTGTTTCCTTTGCAGTAGACGTAGCGAAGATTCAGGATGTCATCACTCCGGAACTCAAAAAAGCAGGAAACAAACTGGTATGGCTCCGTGCACCGCATGATCAGTACGATCTGCCGGATTACGCAGGAATCATGGATCAGTATGAAAAACTTCACAATGATATCCAGAGTGGAAAAGTTGTTTCCGCTTATGCACTGGATCGTCGCGGTATCGCAGCAGCCGTTTCCAAGATGGCATTCGGTAATGCACTTGGTGTGAAGATCGAGCACAATCTGGATCCAAGAGACTTCTTTGCTCCGGGATTCGGCGATATCATCATGGAAGTTCCGGCAGATAAAGTCGGAGAGCTTTCCATCACTTATACACTGATCGGTGAAGTTACTGATGACGGTAAATTCTCTTATGGAAATACCGTGATCACAGAGAAAGAAGCAGTAGAGACATGGAAAGGAACTCTGGAAAGAGTCTTCAAGACCACTTCCGGTGAAGAAAATGAAAAACCGGCAAAAGACGACCTGTACCATGCAGAAAATATTTATGTATGCAAACACAAAGTTGCAAAACCTCGTGTATTCATTCCGGTATTCCCGGGAACCAACTGCGAATACGACAGCACCCGCGCATTCGAGAGAGCAGGTGCAGAAGTCGATGTTAAGGTATTTAAGAACCTGACAGCAGAAGATATCCATGATTCTGTAGAACTCTTTGAGAAAGCAATCAATCAGGCTCAGATTATCATGTTCCCGGGCGGATTCTCCGCAGGTGACGAACCGGATGGTTCTGCGAAATTCTTTGCAACAGCATTCCAGAATGCAAAGATTAAAGAAGCTGTTATGAAACTTGTAAACGAGAGAGACGGTCTTGCACTTGGTATCTGTAATGGTTTCCAGGCACTCATCAAACTTGGCCTTGTACCATACGGTGAGATCTGCGGACAGAAAGAAGATTCTCCGACACTGACATTCAACACCATCGGCCGCCATATCTCCAAGATGGTCTACACCAAAGTTGTCAGCAACAAGTCTCCATGGCTTCAGAAAGCACAGCTTGGCGGTGTATACTGCAACCCGGCATCTCACGGAGAGGGACGTTTCGTTGCCAACGATGAATGGCTTAAAAAACTCTTCGAAAACGGACAGGTTGCAACTCAGTATGTAACTCCGACCGGAAACTTAAGTGCAGATGAAGAATGGAACGTAAACGGTTCCTACATGAACATCGAAGGTATCACAAGTCCTGATGGACGTATCCTCGGTAAGATGGCACACAGCGAACGTCGTGGTGACGGTGTGGCTGTCAACATCTACGGCGAGCAGGATATCAAGATCTTTGAGTCCGGTGTAGAGTATTTTAAATAAATAACATATGACAAAATGAACCCTCGCTTATATGGCGGGGGCTTATTTTGGCTTGACGAAACCGGAAATTTTCGGTATCGTATTATCAGAATGAAAAATGTTTCATAGAAAATAGAGACAGGAAGTGAGCAAATGGCAAGTATTCGTGATGTGGCAAAGAGGGCAAATGTAGCGGCGTGCACTGTTTCCAGAGTGTTAAACGGGACAGCAAATGTAGCTCCTGAGACACGGATGAAGATCGAACAGGCGATGAAGGAACTGAACTATATTCCAAACGAACTGGCAAGGAGCATGTTCAAGCAGAAGGCAGGGATCGTGGCGATGCTGGTTCCGGATATCCGTCATCCATATTTTTCCTCGCTTGCGAGACACATCGAAGATGAATTATACAAAAACGACTGCAAACTGATGCTGTGCAGTACCGGTGATGACCCGGAGAGAGAAAAAGAATATATGAAGATCCTCCGCTCCAATATCGTAGACGGTGTGATCATGGGTGTCAATAATCAGAAACCGGAGGCATACGCAGAATTCGGCAAGCCGCTGGTAATGCTGGATTATTATGTGAATGATAAAGTGCCGGTTGTTGTATCCGACCACGAGATGGGCGGCAGGCTTGCAGCAGAGGAACTTATTCGAAGCGGGTGCAAATATGTTCTCCATATCGGAAGTGAGACGGACACAGACAGAGTTCTTTCCTACAAGAGCCACCGGGCACTCCGTGAGACACTGGAAGCAAATGGAATCCAGACACGAGAAGTGGATATCAAATGGAATTCGTTTGATTTCCAGAATTATTTTGAGATGGCATGTCTGATCCTGGAAGAAAATCCAGAGATCGATGGCATCATGGCAGCAGATATGCCGGCAAGTGCTTTTCTCAAGGCGGCAGTGAAACTTGGCAAGAAGATCCCGGAAGATTTCTCCGTGATCGCATACGACGGAACTTATGTATCCAGAACCAATATTATGGAGATTACCACGATCCACCAGCAGTTACACAAGATCGGGAACAGGGCTGTTGACACGATCCTCAAGCTGGTCGATGGCGAGATACCACAGGAAAGATACATCACGATCCCGGTGGAACTCAAAAAAGGAGGCACAACGTGATATAGAAGGGCTGACTAAAAAGTTCTACGATAAAAATAACAAAGGGGATTGACTTTATATCAAAAATATGATAGCTTAGAAACAACAAATGAAACATGTTTCAAAAACAAGGCATAGTTCGAACGACAGAAACTGTGCCTAAAAAAATGA
>CAVBPN010000113.1:4043-21351 GCA_963597235.1 bacterium | reverse complement strand
AAATGACTGATATGAAACATGTTTCGAGAAACAAAAAACGAAACTCAAAAGGAGGACGGGAGATGAAAAAATCCATAAAGGCACTCGGTGTGTGTCTGCTTGCCGGAGTAGCTGCGGTCACAGTGACCGGATGCGGCAAGGTAAACAAGGATTATGATGTGTACTTTTTTAACCAGAAATCAGAGATCGCAGATAGCCTGAATGATCTGGCTGATGAATACGAAGCACAGACAGGCAAGAAAGTTAAGGTATTTACAGTAGGAACAACAGAAGGCTCCGAGACCATGCGTTCCGAGCTGAAATCCAAGGAATATCCGACACTGTTTTCTTCCAATGCGATTTCCTTTGAAGAATGGAAATCCGCAGGATATGCGGCAGGAGTGGATGAGATTTCCAATCCGGAACTTAAGGCTCTGTATGAGAGCGTGCCGGATGTACTGAAACTTCAGTTTGAGAGTGAAGGAAACTACGGAATCCCATACAATATCGAAGGATATGGTCTGATCGCAGACCGCCAGATGCTGGAAGACATCCTTGGCGTGACAGATCTGGATGCCTTTACTGCAGATTACAAAGAAGCAGATTACGGAGAATTCCAGCAGATGATCGTTGCACTGAATGATTACATCAACGATGGCAGATCTGAGAGCTTTACTCTGAATGGCAATAGCTACAAGACACAGTCTGATAAGACGGACCTCACCGAGAACCTGAACGGAGTTTTCTCCATCGCGGGTGCAGAGAAATGGACATACGGAAATCATTTCGGAAATTATCCGATCAGTACTGTATACCAGAACATCTACGATGTACGTGAATCCGATCCGGACAAAGCAGACCTTATGAAATCCTCCATCGTGAAATCACTGCAGGAACTGGATTTTCTTTCCAACTATGCAGCAGGACCGGATGGAGCGACGAAGAGAGGCTCACAGTTCATCAATTCCACAGTGACCGGTTATGACCAGGCAGTACAGACCTTCGCAGAAGGCAAGGCAGTCTTTATCAAAAACGGCAACTGGATCTACAGCAACATTGCTGATATTGCACCGGAAGCTGCAGACCGTCTGATCATGCTTCCGATGAAATTGAACTTCTCTGATGATGACATCCATGTAGACGGGCTGACTGTAGATCAGATGAACCGTTCTGTTTCGGAGTTCGTATCTCAGTACTATATTATCAACAAGAAAGCCACCGTGCAGGAAAAGAAAGATGCAGAAGACTTCCTTCTCTGGCTGAATACCTCAGAGACAGGTCAGGATTATATCGTGAACAAATTTGCATTTGTACCATTCAATGTAGACGAAGATACAACACTGGAAAACCCGCTGTCCAATGACCTGATCACTTACAAACGTGACAATGATCTTCTTGCCAACCCGTTTGATGCGGCACCATCCTCCTGGGGACTGGAAAGCTACGGCAAGTACATCATGGAAGACCTGTTTACAGATCCGGATCCATGGTCAGAAGACGAATTAAACGACATTGCGGATGAATGTATCTCATACTGGAAATCCGGCATGGACGAATGGTAAGGAAGGGAGAGAAACATGGAGAAATATTATAAAAAATGGTTCAAGATATTGAATATTCCGGCGATCATCCTGTTCGTTGTAGTTATCCTGGTTCCATTTATCATGGGTGTGGCATATTCCTTTACAGCCTGGAGAGGTTCCTACTTCAAGGGTTCTGAACACTGGTATGGTGCACTGGTTGGATTCAAAAACTACATCAAGGTGTTCCGTTCACAGAAGTTTATCACTTCTTTTATCTACACCATTAAATTTACGGTCGTAGCCGTTGTGATCAAAAATATCGTAAGCCTTGGTATGGCACTGATGGTAAGAAAAGTCGGCAAAGGCAAAGGATTTTTCCGTACTGTATTTTTCTTCCCAAACCTCCTTGGAGGACTTGCAATGGGATTTATCTGGAGCTTTATCTTCCAGAATGTATATTCCCTGATGCTGTTTGGTGAGGAGTCACCGATCCATATCCCGTTCCTGTGCGACATGCTCCAGGACCCGAACAAAGCAGTTTTTGCCATGGCGATCATGGCAACCTGGCAGACAGCCGGATATCTGATGCTGATCTATCTGAATGGCCTTAACAATATTCCAGAAGATCTTTATGAAGCAGCTGCTATCGACGGTGCGACCGCATGGCAGAAATTCCGCCACATCACAGTTCCGATGCTGATGCCAGCATTTACGATCGTATTTTTCCTGACACTTTCCAGCAGCTTCAAGATGCTGGACGAGAACCTTGCCCTCACAGGCGGAGATTTCGGAACCAGAATGCTTTCTCTGCAGATCCTTTTGACAACCAGAGAAAACACACCTCCGAACTACGGTATGGCACAGGCACAGGCGGTTATCTTCTTCATCCTGATCGCTACCGTGTCCATCATTCAGGTTATTGTTACTAAGAGAAAGGAGATCGAAGCCTAATGACTGCAAACAAAAGAATAAAACAGGACGTAATATATGTGGTCCTGATCCTTCTGAGCATTTATACTTTATTCCCGATCTACTTTTTGATCGTAAACTCTTTTAAGAGCCAGAAAGAAATCGTCGGATCTCCGATCTCTCTTCCGTCTTCTTTTGACTTCTCTTATCTCAAGAATGCGGCAGCACAGATCAAACTCGGAGAATCTGTAGTAAATACACTCATCATCACTGTGGCAGCAGTAGCACTGATTGTTGTGATCTCTTCTCTCACTGCATGGATGATGGTAAGAAACAAGACAAAAGCAAGCAACTTCCTGTTCCTCTGCTTTACAGCAGCAATGCTGATCCCGTTCCAGTCCGTTATGTATCCGCTGGTAAACCTGATGGAAGCACTCGGACTTAAGAATACATTTGGCCTGATCCTGATGTATGGTGGATTTGGACTCAGTATGACGGTTTTCCTGTATCACGGATTTTTTAAGAGCGTTCCGCTTTCTCTGGAAGAGGCAGCCGTGATCGATGGTGCAAATATCTTCCAGCTGTTTTTTAATATCGCATTCCCACTGGTAAAACCAATCACAGCAACTGTTGTGATCACCAATGCCATGTGGATCTGGAATGACTACCTTCTTCCATTCCTGATCATCGGAAACAACGACAGCAAGACACTGACCTTAAGTCTTTATTATGCAAAAAGCCTTTCCGGGCAGTACGGAAATCCGTGGGAACTCATCTTCCCGGCAGTATTGATCTGCGTCATTCCAATCCTGATCGTGTTCATCTTCCTTCAGAAAAATATCATCGAAGGAATCGCGGCAGGTGCAGTAAAGGGGTAACTTATGAAAAGAATATGGTGGAAAGAAGCAGTAGGATATCAGATTTATCCAAAAAGCTTCAAGGATACAAATGGTGATGGAATCGGAGACTTAAAAGGAATTCTGGAAAAACTCCCTTACCTGAAAGAACTGGGAATTGATTTTATCTGGATCTGCCCTTTTTATCCGTCACCAATGAAAGACAATGGATACGATGTCGCTGATTATTATGGGATCGACCCGTGTTTCGGAACGATGGAAGATATGGATCTTCTTCTCAAAAAAGCAGGAGAGCTTGGCATCCGTGTCATCATCGACATGGTGCTGAACCATACTTCCGACCAGCATGTATGGTTCCAGGAAGCACTGAAAGATCCGAATTCAGAATACAGAGATTATTATATGTTTGTCCAGTCCAAGGAACGTCCTTCCAACACACGAAGCTGCTTCGGTGGTTCCGTGTGGGAGAAGGCGGGAGAAGACTGCTGGTACTATCACACCTTTGACAAGAGCCAGCCGGATCTCAACTGGGAAAGCCCAAAACTTCGAGAAGAACTCTATAACATCCTGAACTACTGGATGGAAAAAGGTGTCAGCGGATTCCGTTTTGATGCGATCACTTATATCAAAAAAGTAAATTCTCTGGTGTCCCATGAACCGGACAACACGGACGGTCTGATCAGCGTGGAGACAACCGGTCAGAATCAGGAAGGAATCCGTGGATTCCTTCAGGAAATGAACCATAAATGTCTCAGAAATCCAGAGATCATGACCGTTGCGGAGGCACCGGGAGTCCCATATGAAAACCTGTCCGAGTTTATCGGAGAAGACGGATATTTTTCCATGGTATTTGACTTCAGTTATGCAGATATTGACCTCCTTCCGGGTTCCAACTGGTATAACCAGGCTCCGTGGACCTTTGGAGATCTCAAGAAACTTCTGTTCAGAAGCCAGTGCAGTGTGCAGACCCAGGGATGGGGTGCTATCTATCTGGAAAACCATGACCAGTCTCGTTCCTTCAACAAATATTTCCGCGAAAAAGTAGCAGCCAGGGACGATCTGCATTTAAGATTCCTTCAGGGAAGTGCTCTTGCAACCCTTCTGATGGGACTTCGTGGAACTGTATTTGTCTACCAGGGAGAAGAACTTGGTTCAGAGAACGGTACGTTCAACAGTATCGAAGAATATGATGATCTGAATACCAAAGATCAGTACAGAAGAGCTCTTCGTGCAGGCTATGACGAAACTCAGTCCCTGAAATTCGTCAACGACAGAAGCCGCGACAACAGCAGAATGCCGTTCCCGTGGAATACAGAAGCGAACGGCGGTTTTACTTCCGGTACGCCGTGGCTGAAATGCAATGATGACTATGCAGCCATCTGTGCCAAGAAGCAGGAACAGGACAAAGATTCTCTTCTGCATTACTACAGAAAGCTGATCCAGATCCGCAAAGATGAGGCAAACCGTGACTCTCTGATCTACGGTGAGATCCGAGAGATCCAGAATATTCCGGAGTCCGTGATCGCCTTTGAGCGTATTGCAGAAAACGGTGAAAAGCTCCAGATCTGGGTCAACATGTCTGATGAGATCCAGCAGGCAGATATCGCAGAGGGTGAGATACTTTGCAATAACTACAGTGAAACCAGCCAGAAAGCCCTGAACCCTTATCAGGCGGTCATGGTACGCAGCAGATAAAAAATCATAAAATAGAAGAAAAGGCAGATTGTGTCGATTCCTATGGAATTGATGTGATCTGCCTTTTTGCGTGGTTCATCCATAATCTTCCGATAAACATTGACTTTTCAATCTCAATATGATACTCTGGACTAAGAACGAAAGTTACTAAATGCGTATCATTTGTTCATAGAAAGGCTTATTAATGAATGGAGGAAGTCAATATGAACTACAAGGAATTGTACCAACCTGCTCATACCATCATCGGTAAGGGCTGCATTCAGGAGATACCAAGATATATTGATACCATAGCCGGAAACAAGGCACTGGTTGTTACGGATGAGGGATTGTATAAGATTGGTACAGTAAAGAAAGTAACAGATGTTTTGGATCGTGCAGGCAAACCATATGCACTGTATACCGGAGTTAAACCAAATCCAACTGTATCTCTGGTAAATGAAGCGAAAGCAGTTTACGACAGAGAAGGATGCGATTATCTGATCGGAATCGGAGGCGGATCTCCACTGGATGTCTCCAAGGCAATCAGTATCCTGGCAAAAAACGGAGGAAACATCGAAGATTACAATGGACTTGACAAATCAAAGAAATCAGGAGTTCCGCTGATCGCGATCAACACAACAGCAGGAACAGGCTCCGAGGTTACCAGAGCATACGTAGTAACAGACGAAGTTCGTAAAGTAAAAATGCTGATGGTTGATGCTCATTGTCTCTCCTATCTGGCATTGAATGACCCGGCACTGATGGTAGATATGCCGGCACCCCTTACTGCAGCAACAGGAATGGATGCACTGACACATGCGATCGAAGCCTATGTTGCAAAATCTCATTTCCCATTTACCGATGGACTTGCACTTGAAGCAATCGGACTTGTTGGCAAATCTCTGCAAAAAGTCTGCGAAAATGGACGTGATATGGATGCCAGAACAGATATGTGCTGGGCAGAATATATGGCAGGACTTGCTTTTTCCAATGCAGGACTGGGAATGGTACATGCGATGGCTCATCAGCTTGGCGGATTTTATAATACACCACATGGAGTTGCAAATGCGATCCTTCTTACACATGTAATGAAATACAATCTCCCTTCCTGTAAGGACCGATATGCAGATATTGCACGTGCACTCAAGATCGATACTTCACACATGACACCGGATCAGGCTGCAAATGCGGCGATTGATTACATAGAAAAACTGGCAGAAAGAATCCATATTCCGAAACTTTCTCAGACTGCATTTAAACCATCCGATGTACTGACACTTTCCCTCCATGCACTTGAGGATACCGGAATGCCGGAAAATCCAAGAGAAGCGACTCTTGTAGATGTACAAAAAGTATTCATGGATCATACTACGTAAAATAAAATATAAAAGACCAGCAAAATGCCCTCTGCATTTGGAAGTGAATGCAAAGGGCATTTTATTTGGGAAAAAGTAAGTTATTGGCTGCTTTACTGCGCGGCAGAGTGGAGCTGCTCATCTTTCCTTAGAACCCACTCAGCGGTTTCTTCGTTAGTGATCAGTACATTGACGATCTTGCCTCTGAGGGCACCGAGAATGCAGTCAACTTTACTGAGTCCCTGAGCGACACCGATCCGGTGTTTCTTGCTGCGGATATCCTCAAGCGGGACAGCAGCTGTGCGCTGATCCAGTTCCTGATCGCAGATATTTCCATTGATATCGATCAGATGGGTACAGATATCACCGACTGCACCTCTGGAAGAAAGTTCATCCATCTTGTCCTGGCTGATATAACCAGTATGTACAAGTGCACTCTTAGGACCAAAAGCACCCATCGTCACAAGTGCAATATTGGCATCGCGGCCATACTGAAAAACTCTGCCCATATTATGATCTGTCTCCAGAAGGTCACGCATCTTTTTGGAATCAAGGACTGCCGGCATAGGAAGGATAAAAGAAGAACTTCCAAGAGCAGTAGAAAAATTCTGAGCGATCTCTGTCGCAAAAACGTTCTTGTTCAGATTGCTGACACCGCCACAGAGCTGAACATTGATAATGTCCCGAAGATCATCTCTTCGGATCAGAGCTTTGGAGCATTCATAAACAGTTGCTCCCCAGGAAAGACCGATGATATCTCCATCCTGAAGAATGGTGTCGAGATATCTGGCTGCTTCCAGTCCAAGCCGGGAAAGAGATGCTGTTCCTTCAGACATCGGAACGATCCGAACCTTCTCCAGGTCGAAACGCTCGCGGAGATTCTTCTCCAGAGGGGTTTCGATACTTAAAGGATCTACGACTTGAACCTTGACAATACCGTTGGATTTGGATTCGTTCAGAAGTTTGGAAATATATGGACGGGAAAGTCCGAGCTTTTTCGCGATCATCTCCTGGCTGTAATCATTCTCGTAATAAAGTTTGGCTACTTTGACAAGCAGCTCAATTCGTTTGTAATCTGCCATAAGCTGTGTTCTCTTTCTTTTTCATAGTCATTTGATAAGTTTTTACTTATTGCGAGTATAACACAGATTGTTCTGTATCGCAATAATGCATTTGTCAATTTGTTGCCAAAATATTCGTTAAAAATAAAACTATTAGCTGAAATGATGAATGAAAATACAAAAATAAGTTTATATATAATGCAAAATAGAAATAAAATAAATTATTAACGAACAAAAATTGGGTAAACTACCAAAATATGATTGACAATACGAAAAGCGTATAGTAATATTCAATTATAAACAAACGATACAAGCACAGCAACAAATGTTCATAGCAACAAACGTAAGAACAAAAGAAAATAAGAAAGAAAATTCCGATTTTATTAGCGCGGAGGTTAAAGATGGAAGCTTATTTTA
Source organism: bacterium (assembly GCA_963597235.1). Taxonomy (GTDB): domain Bacteria; phylum Bacillota; class Clostridia; order Lachnospirales; family Lachnospiraceae; genus Blautia_A. The sequence goes on along the minus strand of CAVBPN010000113.1, from coordinate 13,576 downwards.
TGGGAATAGACACCGGAACTCAGGGCGTGCGGATTGGAATCAGCGATACCAACGGAAAACTGATCTTTGAGAAAGAACAGAAATGGGAGACAGAGTTTCCAAAGGTTGGATGGGCTGAGCAGAATCCGTTAAACTGGTGGGAAGCTGTCAACGGAATTTTTGAACAGATCGCACACACATTAGATCCTGAGATCCGACAGAATATCAGAGCCTGTTGTGTATGTGCTACATCCACCACTGCGATCTTGGTAGATCAGAATGGTCATCCTCTTATGAATGCTATGATGTGGATGGATGCCCGCTCAAGAAAAGAGATGCAGGAGATCAATGATACCGGTCATCCGGTCCTTGACTATTGTGGCAAGGAGACATCCTTTGAATGGATGATCCCGAAAGCACTGTGGATCAAGCGACACAGAAAAGATATCTACGATGCCTGTTACAGGATCGTGGATCAGCTTGACTGGATGAACTATCAGCTTTGTGGAGAATGGTCGAGTTCAATCTGCAACACAACCTGTAAATGGAATTATGTTTCTTCCATGGGTGGCTATCAGAGAGATTTCTTTGAGCAGATTGGTTTTGAAGATTATGAAGAAAAACTGACCATGCGAGTTGACAAGATTGGTGATCTGGTAGGACTGATTCGTCCGGAACTCAGTGAGAAATATGGATTTTCAAAAGAAATGCAGATCGTTCAGGGTGGTATTGATGCGCATATGGCAATGTTTGGACTGGATGTTTTAAAACCAGGCAAACTTGGCGTCATCATGGGAACAAGCTTTGTTCATCTATGTCTCTCCGATCAGAAACCAGACATGAAAGGTATCTGGGGACCTTATGATGGAGCAGTCCTGGATGACATGTGGCTTCTCGAAGGCGGACAGATTTCTGCTTCCGGGCTGGTAAACTGGTTCCGTCATAACTTTCACATTCCGGAAAAAGACGGCAATCCATACGGAAACCTCCTTGAGATCCCAGATGAGATCCCGATCGGCGCGGATGGTATTACCGTGCTCGATTTTTTCCAGGGAAATCGTACACCATATAAAGATGCGATGGCAAAAGGTGTGATCTTTGGACTGAATATCAAACATACATGGAAACATATTTACCGGGCAGTTTTGGAATCTGTTTCCTACGGTACACAGAATATTATCCGAAACTTTGAAGAACAGGGATATCCGGTAGATTCTATTACAGCATGTGGAGGCGTTACCAAAGATCGTCGCTGGCTGCAGATGATTTCAGATGTTACCGGAAAACCGATTATAGTAAATGAAAATATACAGGCAGGAGTCCTTGGATGTTGTGTTGTAGCAGCGTCAAAAGGAAGATTCTACGATGATTTCCAGGCAGCAGCAGACCACATGATAAAACCAAAATTCATTGTGGAACCGGATATGCAGAATCACGAAGAATACCAGCCATATTTCCACAAATATCTGGAATTATATGACAGTCTGAAAAATCTGATGCATCAATAAGCAGAGGCAAAGGAGGAATACATAGTGCAGGAACGTGATAACATTCTGGAAATGCGAAAGATTGACAAGCTGTTTCCAGGAGTTAAGGCATTGGACAGCGTGGACTTTTCTGTAAAACGAGGCGAAGTACATTGTCTGATCGGTGCCAATGGAGCCGGTAAATCTACATTGATGAAAATCCTTTCAGGAGCTTATGTAGAAGATGGCGGCGAGATTATTTTTGACGGTGAAAAGCTCAAACCGCATGGAACACTGGAACGTAAGAAAAAGGGTATTTCCGTTATTTATCAGGAACTTTCACTGGTGAATGAACTTACGGTTGGTGAGAATGTATATATCAATAATTATCCTAAGACAAAACTAGGAACCGTAGACTGGAAAGAAGTTTACAAGAAAACTCAGGAAATCGCAGATGAAATGAATATGCAGATTGATGTCAAAGCCAAAGTCAGCAGTCTGAATATTGGTCAGAGACAGATGACGGAGATCATGAAGGCACTCGCCAGCAATGCGAAACTGATTGTTATGGATGAGCCGTCCTCGACACTTTCCAAGAGAGAATTTGAAACACTGCTTCAGCTGATCAAGGATCTCAAGGCCAAAGGCATTACGCTGATCTATATCTCACATCATCTGGAAGAATTGTTTATGGTTGGTGACCGTATTACGATCCTCCGTGATGGTAAGTTTGTAGCCTGTCGAAATGCATTAGAGATCAACGAAGATGATCTGGTAGAATACATGACAGGGGCAAAAGTCAGTGAGAAAAATGAATACACAGAAGCAAAGCCTCTTAATGATGAAAAAGTCCTCGAAGTAAAGGGACTTACGAATCATAAAGTACGGAATATCTCCTTTGATCTCCATAAAGGAGAAGTTCTCGGACTGTATGGTCTGGTTGGTGCAGGCCGAACAGAAGTCATCCGTTCGATCTTTGGAGCAGATCCATACGAAAAAGGTGAGATCAAGCTTCATGGCAGACCGGTACATTTCAGACATACTGGCGAGGCAATCGCAAACAAGATAGGTCTGATTCCTGAAAACCGTAAAACACAGGGACTTGTTCAGATACTTCCAGTCTGGGAAAATATGACAATGGTTGCACTCGATAAGTGTAAGAAAAATGGAATCATCAATTATGGCGTGATCCGTGAAACCTGTGAACTTTATAAGAAAAGTCTTAATGTAAAAACACCGTCGATCAACACTGTGATCCAGAATCTTTCCGGTGGAAACCAGCAGAAGGTCATCATTGCAAAATGGCTGTTCCGTGATTGTGATATCCTTCTGATTGATGAGCCGACACAGGGAATCGACGTTATGGTAAAAGAAGAGATCTACAAGATCATTCGAAACCTTGCTGATGAGGGCAAGAGTATGATCGTGGTTTCTTCGGAGCTGGATGAGCTGCTTCGAATCTGTGACAATATCATTGTAATGTTCGACGGCAAAGAAGTCATGACTTCATCAAAAGAAAACTTTAATCCGGACAAAATTTTATCAGTATCTGTTACAGGGAGGAACGAATCATGAGAAAAGAACCTATGAAGATCGGCGATCTGCTTAAAAAATATAACTTACTGGTATTGCTGATCGTATTTATCATTATTGCTTCTATATTATCACCTAATTTCCTGACAGTCGGGAATGTACTGAACCTCTTGCAGCAGGCATCAATACCGGGAATTGTAGCCATTGGTATGACCCTTGTAATCATCATCTCCGGTATTGACCTGTCTGTTGGATCTGTTGCAGCATTTGCAGGAATGATCAGTGCGATCCTTGTAAGCAAAAATATTCCTATTATAATTGCTGTACTCGCTGGTGTGGTTCTCGGAGCAGCACTTGGTCTGGTTACTGGTATTTTGATCGCAAAATTCGGACTTCCGGACTTCATTGCTTCCCTTGCAATGATGGAGATCGCCAGAGGTGCGGCACTTCTGACTACACAGGGTGTTCCGGTTTTTGGACTTTCCAATGATTTCAAATTCATTGGAGGTGGTTTTATCGGCAAAGTATCTGTCAGTGGTATCATCTGGATCATTTTGACTGTTTTCTTTGCACTGCTTCTGAAATATACTTCTTTCGGTCGAAGCCTGTTTGCAATTGGCGGCAACCGTGAGGCAGCAACACTTTCAGGTATCAAAACAACAAGAAACTATGCGATCACTTATGTTCTCTGCGCAGCTCTTGCAGCATTTGCAGGCGTCCTTACCGCATCCTGGCTGGCAACTGGACAGCCGACAGCAGGTGATGGAATGGAACTGAATGCGATTGCAGCATCCGTAATTGGTGGTGCCAGTCTTTCCGGTGGTATTGGTTCCATGCTTGGAACATTCGGTGGTGTATTCCTTCTGCAGATTATCACCAATATTTTCAACCTTGTAGGTCTTGCTTCTTTCTATCAGCAGATCGCAAAAGGTATTATCATCATTGCAGCTCTTCTTCTCAACAGAGCTATCGATGCAAAAAAATAACAGAATGATGAAGTACAAGGGGTGCTTATCATAATAAAAACTATATCATTTTAAAGGAGGATTTCAACATGAAAAGAAAAGATTTCCTTGCAATTCTGACAGCAATGGCAATGATCGGGTCTATGGGAGTTTGTGTTTACGCGGCAGATGACACTGCAGATAATGCTGCATCCACAGAAGATGTTCTGGCTGATTACACAGGAAAGGCAGATTACAAGATTGGCTTCTCACAGTGTACACTGGCTTCTCCGTTCTATGTAACTATGAAAGAAGTTGCAGAAGATTATGCGAAACAGCTTGGTGTTGACTTTGTCTGTGTAAGTGCGGATGATGATGTTACAAAACAGAACAACGACATCAACGATATGATCTCCAGTGGAATTGATGCTCTGATCCTTAATCCGATCAATGCAGAAGGTGTTGCTCCTGCAATCGAAGCCTGCCAGAAAGCAGATATTCCGGTTATCACTGTTGACCGAAATGTAAATGATGGAAATACCGCTTATGTAGGCCGTGACAACGAACAGATGGGAAGACTCGTAGGAGAAGCTCTTGTAGAAGAGCTTGGCGGTAAAGACAAGGCAGAAGGCAAGATCCTTGAGATCCAGGGAACAGCTGGTGATACTGTTATGATGGCAAGACGTGATGGATTTGAATCTGCGATTGCAGAAGCTCCTGGCCTTGAAGTGATCCAGTCTGCATACTGCGATTACACAAGAAGCAAAGCTGTTACAGCTACACAGGATTTACTGCAGAGTAATGACGGTATCGTTGCTGTTTACGGACATAATGATGATATGGCTCTTGGAGCAGCTCAGGTTCTTCAGGAAAAAGGAATCGAAGGCGTTAAAGTAACAGGTGTAGACGGTCTTATGGAAGCTGTTATAGCTATTCAGGATGGCAAATATTCCATCACAACCATGAATGACCCAGGTTCTCTGCTGAAAGTTGCTATGAATACAACTCTCAAAGTTCTGAATGGGGAAGATTATGAAGAATTTGTAGATGCAGGTACTGGCGTTATTGACAGCAGCAATGTAGCTGATTATGTAGACGACAGCCTTGCTTTTGCAGCAATGAAATAATAGAAGATTTGCAGGAAAAGGCTGGTCATAGATTTGACCGGCCTTTTTTAGACAGATTTTCTTTTATTTAATAAATGTTATACACAGTAGGAGGAAGAACATGTACCGATTGATCAAACTGACAGAGGCAAACGACTTAAGAGATTTTATGAACCTTGCATGCAAATGCAGGAGCGACGTAGGTGTGCATACTGACCACAACCAGATTGCAGATGCAAAGTCGATTCTTGGCCTGATGGCACTGGATTATGACCAGCCAGTCAAAGTAGTTACTGAAGATGAAGAATTTTTGAAGAAGTTAGACAAATGGGCAGTTGACATGTAAGAACCTTTGTGCTAAGATAAACACATAAGTTACAAATGATATCGATGTAGGAACAATTGTAAACTAATGTAACAGGCGAATACAAAATTGCCTGCTTCAAAAGGCAGGAAGGAGGATCTATGGAACAGAAGAATCTGGACCAGATCATCCGGGAAACAGTAGCCAGATACATGAAACATTCTCTGATCGTTGCGGGAAACTGGAAGATGAACATGACGGTCAGAGAAGGAATGGAGTTTCTGGAGAAGCTGGGCCCGGTCGACGGGAAGGTGATGATCTTTCCACCGTATACAACACTGGCAGTTCTTGCAGGAGAGTTCCGCAAGAGAGGAATCACCTATGGCCCGCAGAATTTTCATTATAAAGAAAGCGGAGCCTACACAGGAGAGATTTCTCTTCCTATGATCAGAGAACTTGGCTGTGACTGTCTGCTGGTAGGACATTCCGAACGCCGCAGCTACTATAATGAAACGGATGAAGAGATTCAGAAGAAGATTCAGGCAGCACTTGCAGAAGGATTTTCTGTTATGCTCTGCATAGGTGAAAATCTGGATGAGAGAAAGAGTGGACAGTGGAAGAATGTATTAAAGAGACAGCTTACGAAGGACCTGGAGGGACTTTCCAGAGACAAGATCCCATATATACAGATTGCATATGAACCAATCTGGGCGATCGGAACCGGAGTGAGTGCATCCACAGAAGAGATCACAGAGACATACAGATATCTCAAGACAGTTCTTCAGGAGCTTACCGGAAGCGATATCCCGCTTCTGTATGGCGGAAGCGTCAATGAGAAGAATGCAGCAGACATTGGAAATTGTCCAGGTGTAGATGGATTCCTGATCGGGGGAGCCAGCCTGAAACCGGAAAAATTCCGTAAGATCATTGAACTGAGCAAACGAGAGTAAGACCCCTTGAAAAAGGGAATTTACCATATATAAGCAATTACAAATGGAAAGTGAGGAATAAGCTATGGAGATGGAACAGTTAGTCAGCAAGATTACGACGGAGATTCTGAAAACTATGCAGAATCAGGGCGGAGTCAGCGCATCTATTAACACAGCCGGAAGTGTAGCCGGAATGATTGACCACACACTGTTGAAACAGAATGCCAGCGAAGAGCAGATCAAAAAATTATGCCAGGAGGCAAAAGAATACCATTTTTGCTCTGTATGCGTAAACCCATGTTATGTTCCATTATGCTATGAAGAGCTTCGCGGAAGTGGAGTAAAAGTGTGTACAGTAATTGGTTTCCCTCTGGGAGCAACTACCACAAAATCCAAAATTTTTGAAGCAAACGAAGCAATAGAGAACGGTGCCAACGAAGTAGATATGGTAGTAAACGTTGGTAAGATTAAATCAGGAAACTGGCAGTTCGTAAAGAAAGATATTGCAGATCTTGTAACAGCCGTTCATGGAAGAGCCATTGTTAAAGTTATCATTGAAACCTGTCTCCTGACAGATGAAGAAAAAGTTAAGGTTTGCCAGATCGCAAAAGAAGTAGGTGCAGATTTTGTTAAGACATCTACAGGATTCTCCACAGGTGGAGCAACGGTTGAAGATGTTGCTCTGATGAGAAAGACAGTAGGACCGGATATGGGAGTTAAAGCATCCGGCGGTGTCAGAGGACCGGAAGACGCAAAAGCGATGATCGCAGCAGGTGCAAACAGACTCGGAACAAGTGCCGGAGTTGCAATCGCAAAAGGTGAAACAAGCAAGAGTACATACTAAGTATAAGCATAAGGAAAAGGAGATGGCATATAAATGGCACAGAAAATGAGAGCGGTTCGTTTATTTGCTCCAAAAGATATCAGATGTGTGGAGGTAGACGTTCCTCATATTGAAAAAGATACACAGGTACTGATCAAGGTAAAAAGCTGCGGTGTTTGCGGATCTGATATTCCGCGAGTTATGGTAAAAGGAACTTACCATTTCCCGACAACGATCGGCCATGAATTTGCAGGACAGATCGTAGACTGTGGTGATAAAGTCAAGAATAACCTGACAGTAGGAGACAGAGTTTCTGTTATGCCTCTGATCCCGTGCGGTGAATGTCAGTATTGTAAAGTTGGCCAGTCTCACCTTTGTGATCACTACGATTACTATGGATCAAGAAGAGACGGTGCAATGGCAGAATATGTAGTTGTAGAATCTGAAAACTGCTTGAAATTACCGGACAACGTAGATTATGAAGAAGGTTCCTTCACAGACCCTGTATCTGTTGGTCTCCACGCAGTTCGTAAATGCCGTATGGAAGCTGGTAAAACAGCAGCAGTATTTGGACTTGGTGCAATCGGATTTATCTGTGTTCAGTGGCTCCGTGCACTTGGCTGCACAAAGGTTATCGCAGTAGATGTTGCAGATGATAAACTTGCACTTGCAAAACGTCTTGGGGCAACAGCTGGCGTAAACGGAATGAAGACAGACGCTGTAGTAGCGATTAAAGAGCTGACAGGCGGCGAAGGTGTAGATATCGCAATCGAATTTGCCGGAAACAAGATCACACATGTTCAGGCAGTAGCATCCTGTAAGAAGAATGGTGAAGTTGTATACGGCGGTATTACATATGACGATGTAACTTATCCAAACAAAGTGATTCAGGCTATCCTTCGTGGCGAACTTACTATTCACGGAAGCTGGAACTCTTCCATCAATCCACTGCCGATCAACGAGTGGAAGAGCGGACTTGAATTCATGAGCACAGGCCAGATGAATGTAAATCCACTGATTACGCATCGTGTTCGTCTGGAAGACTGCAAAGAAGTATTTGAGATGATGTACAACAGAACAGAAGTATTCACAAAAGTATTATTCAAACCGGAAATGTAAGAGAGATTAGGAGGAGATCATCATGACACAGGAAGCATTAGGAATGGTAGAAACCAGAGGACTTACAGCAGCAATCGAAGCAGCAGACCAGATGTGTAAGGCAGCTAATGTTGCACTTGTTGGAACAGAAAAGATCGGATCCGGACTGGTAACAGTTATGGTTCGTGGAGATGTAGGAGCTGTTAAATCCGCAGTAGAAAGCGGAAGTGCCGCTGCATCCAGACTTGGTGAGTTAGTAGCAACTCACGTAATCCCAAGACCGCATACTGACGTAGAAAAAATTCTTCCTACTGTAAAATAATCAAATAAAGAAAGGCCGCGATACATGAAGCGACCGCTACGTCAAGCAGTTTTAAATGCCTCTGCCTGGATATTCCGGACAGAGGCGTTTTTAACAGATAAAGAAAATCGTAGAGCAAGAGGAGAAACAGATCCATGGATGAGATCATGATCAAAAACATTGTCAGAGAAGTTCTGATGAAAACAAATCTGGACATTTCCTGCAAAAGTGATCAGGGCGTGTTTGAAGATGTAAATGATGCAATTGATGCCGCATACATCGCACAGAGAGACTGGTATATGAATTACAAGGTAGAAGACCGTCGCCGTATTATTGAGGCAATTCGTGTTGCAGCAAGAGAAAATGCCCCGATGTTTGCCAAAATGATCCACGAAGAGACTGGCATGGGCCGCTATGAGGACAAGATCACCAAGAACCTTGCTGTTATCGACAAGACACCAGGAGTAGAATGCCTCGTAACAGATGCGATTTCCGGTGATTCTGGCCTTATGATCGAAGAGCAGGCTCCGTTTGGAGTTATTGGTGCGATCACACCATCCACAAACCCAACAGAAACCATCATCAATAATACGATCAGTATGATCGGTGGTGGAAATGCAGTTGTATTTAATGTACATCCTGGTGCAAAAAAAGTCTGCGCAGTCTGCCTGCAGATCCTCCACAAAACAATCGTAGAGAACGGAGGTCCTGCAAATCTGATCACCATGCAGAGAGAGCCTGACATGGAGGCAGTTAACAAACTGACAGCCAGCCCGAAGATCCGTCTGATGGTTGGTACCGGTGGAATGGGAATGGTAAATGCACTTCTCAAATCCGGCAAAAAAACAATCGGTGCGGGAGCTGGAAACCCGCCGGTCGTAGTCGATGATACTGCAGACCTGGACAAAGCTGCGTCTGAAATCTACAGAGGAGCATCTTTTGATAATAATCTTCTATGTCTGGCAGAAAAAGAAACTTTTGTTATGGATAATGTTGCAGATGAGCTGATCCGTAAGATGTGTGCCTGCGGTGCACACCTGATCACACCAC
>CAVBPN010000113.1:0-4033 GCA_963597235.1 bacterium | reverse complement strand
GCCACATGATCATCCATTCGTGCTTGTAGAACAGCTGATGCCGATCATGCCGGTAGTTCGTTGTAAGACCTTTGAGGACTGTGTGAAATATGCAGTTGTAGCAGAAAATGGAAATCGTCATACCGCATCCATGTTTTCAAAAAATGTAGATCATATGACAAGATTTGCAAAAGAGATCGAGACAACGATCTTTACAAAAAATGCTGCAACACTGGTAGGTGTTGGAATCGGTGGCGAAGGACATACAACTATGACGATCGCAGGACCTACTGGTGAGGGCCTGACCTGTGCGAGAAGTTTCACAAGAAGAAGACGCTGCATGCTGGCAGACGGAGGACTTCGCGTCATCTAAATTGGTCTTACCAAAAAACAAAATCACCCATTGACAAACGGAAAACGTGCGGATATAATGAATCCTAACAGGATGTAACTGTTCACAGAGAATATCCCGCGAGGTGTTTTGACATGAATATGGCAAAATCTCGAGACATACAGGGCAAAATCCCATCACCGCAGGTGATTTGGAATGGATTTTGACCAAGGTAATGTGAACGGAGTGAACAGTAGCTATAAATAAGAAACACGTTGAAGAGAAGAGTAAGCTGTGGAAGGCTCCAGAGAGAAATACATTTGCTGAGAGTATTTCAGCGGGAAGCAGTCGAAGACCATCTCCGAGTGGCCCTAATCCGGTCCGGTGATTCCGTTATCATCTTATAAGAGTGGCTGAAATTGTCGTATGACAGTTACAGCAAGCAGGGTGGAACCGCGAGTATTGTTTTTTATGCTTATTCGTCCCTTACAGTGTATAAAGTGCATTGTAAGGGACTTTTTAGTGCATAAAAGTGTTAAATTTACTCGTCCCTGTAGAAAAAACTTACAAATTTATTCAAACACAAAAGGAGTTCAAAACTATGATCATCACACTGAAAGACGGATCGAAAAAAGAGTATTCCGAAGCAAAATCCGTAATCGACATTGCTTATGACATCAGCGAAGGACTGGCACGTGCAGCATGTGCAGGAGAAATAAACGGAGAGGTTGTAGACCTTCGTACCGTACTTGACAGCGACTGCGAACTGAACATTCTGACAGCAAAAGACGAAAAAGGACTTGCTGTTCTTCGTCATACAGCTTCCCATGTACTTGCACAGGCAGTACAGACTTTATACCCGGAAGCAAAAGTTGCCATCGGACCTTCTATTGATACAGGATTTTATTATGATTTCGATCATGCACCGTTCTCCCGTGAGGATCTTGATGCAATCGAAAAAGAAATGAAGAAGATCATCAAAAAAGGTGCAAAGATCGAACGTTTCACAAAATCCAGAGAAGATGCAATCGCATACTTCAAAGAGAAAAATGAGCCATATAAAGTAGAACTGATCGAAGATCTTCCAGAGGGAGAAGAAATTTCCTTCTATTCTCAGGGAGACTGGACAGATCTCTGTGCAGGACCACATCTGATGAGCGTGAAAGGTGTAAAAGCATTCAAGCTTCTTTCTTCTTCCAGCGCATACTGGAGAGGAAGCGAAAAGAACGCCATGCTGACACGTATCTACGGAACAGCATACGCAACAAAAGATGAACTGAAAGAACATCTGGAGCAGATGGAAGAAGCCAAGAGACGTGACCACAATAAACTTGGCCGTGAGATGAAAATCTTCACAACTGTAGATGTAATTGGTCAGGGACTTCCGCTTATCATGCCAAACGGTGTCATCATGATGCAGGAACTGCAGAGATGGATCGAGGATGAAGAAACAAAACGTGGATACGTAAGAACAAAGACTCCTCTGATGGCTAAGAGCGACCTTTATAAGATTTCCGGACACTGGGATCATTACAAAGACGGTATGTTCGTTCTTGGTGACGAAGAGAAAGACAAAGAAGTATATGCTCTCCGTCCGATGACATGCCCGTTCCAGTACTATGTATATAAAGCAGAACAGCACAGCTACCGTGACCTGCCGATCCGTCTCGGCGAGACATCCACACTGTTCCGTAACGAGGATTCCGGTGAGATGCACGGCCTGACACGAGTTCGTCAGTTTACGATTTCCGAAGGACATCTGATCGTAAGACCGGACCAGATGGTAAAAGAATTCAAAGACTGTATCGCACTTGCACAGTACTGCCTGCAGGTACTTGGTGTTGAGGAAGATGTAACCTATCATCTGTCAAAATGGGATCCTACAAACAAAGAAAAATACATTGGCGAGCCGGAAGTATGGGAAGAGACAGAAGGTCATATCCGTCAGATGCTCCAGGAGCTGAATATCCCGTTCTCAGAAGATGTCGGAGAAGCTGCTTTCTACGGACCGAAAGTTGACATCAACGCAAAGAACGTATACGGTAAAGAAGATACCATGATCACAATCCAGTGGGATGCTCTTCTGGCTGAACAGTTTGATATGTACTATATTGATGAGAATGGTGATAAGAAACGTCCGTACATCATCCATCGTACATCCATGGGATGCTATGAGAGAACACTTGCATGGCTGATCGAGAAATACGCTGGTATGTTCCCGACATGGCTGTGCCCGGAACAGGTACGTGTGATTCCAATCTCCGAAAAATTCAATGCTTATGCTGATACAGTAGAAGCACAGATGAAAGAAGCAGGAATTCGCTGCTCTGTTGACAGACGTTCCGAGAAGATGGGTTACAAGATCCGTGAAGCACGTCTGGAGAGAGTACCGTACATGCTCGTTGTTGGTGCAAAAGAAGAGGAAGAGGGAAAAGTTTCCGTAAGAAGCCGTTACCTTGGTGACGAAGGAATGAAAGACCTCGGAGAATTCATTGCAGCAATCAAAGAAGAAATTAAAAACAAAACAATCCGCAAGATCGAAGTACAGGAAGAGAAAAAATAATCGATCCGTGTAAGAACTTATCAGAGGGAGGCGAAATGCTTCCCTCTTTTTCTGTCGATAAGTTCCTGAGATACGACACGCCGTTTTGACAAAATCTGCGCCCTCTGTCGCCTATAATGAGTTCACTTACCAAAGGGAAAGGATGATTACTGCGTACAGTTTACTGTGAACAGTAAAACATTATGGGCGGCAGGGGGCTTTTTATATGTATCAGGAAGTATACATAGATCTGGTGTTTGCTGCGAATCTTCTGATGGATTACATTCTTCTGCGAGTTACTGGGATCATACTGAAATATCAGAGCAGCAGACGAAGATGTCTGGCAGCAGCGGCGGCCGGAGCTCTTTTTTCATGCCTGTGTCTTTATGTACGAGCAGAAATAAATGTGTTTACAGTCATAGTCCGGATCGTCTGGGCGGCAGTTATGATGTGGATCGCATACGGACTTCGGGATATGAAACGACTGGCAGGTGCAGTGTTGTTTTTCTTCGGAATAACGTTTCTGACCGGTGGTTTCTGGACTGCGGTATCCGGAAATGGAAGAGTAACGATTTTCATTTTCTGTCTGTGTGCTGCCGGAACTTACGGAGGCTTAAGCCTGGTACTGGTCTTACTGGAGAGGATAAAAGCATCCAGAGAAAATCTTTATCCGGTCATACTGAGATTTAAAGGAAGAGAACTTAAAACATACGGACTGTATGATACGGGGAACCTTCTGAATGATCCGATGACGGGGAATCCGGTTTCTGTAGCAGATACGGAAACGATGAAAAGCCTTCTGCCAGAAGATCTGATCGAACATCTGAAACACTTTAAAGAAGATCCAGAGAAGATTGAAAGTACAGAGATCGCTGACCTGAAACTGCATTATCTGTCCTTCCAGACCGTGGGACGGGAAATGCAGCTGATTCTGGCAGTGACATTGGAGGATCTTTGTATTCAGACTCCGGGAGAACGGATACATGTATCCGGACCGGTGCTTGCATTGTCGTCAGAACCTTTTGCTTTGGGAAAGGAATACAAAGTGATATTGAATTCCAGATTATTGCATTAGGAGGGGCAGGATATGAGCAGATCGGCAGCAGGAGTGGATTACCGTCCGTTTCAGTTTTTTCAGACACTGGTTCTTTCAAGATCGAGAGAACTTTATTATATTGGAG
>CAVBPN010000112.1:0-2313 GCA_963597235.1 bacterium | reverse complement strand
TCCTGCACAGGCAGTCGATACAAGAAATGCGATCCGCTTTATGAAAATCCATGCTACAGAATATAACGTAGATACGGACAAAGTGTTTGTCGGCGGTGATTCATCTGGTGGACATACAGCCATGTTTTCTCAGCTACTTCACGATGACGATCAGGATACAAATTTATATCCCGGAACAAATGCGGACGTAAAAGGCATCCTGTCTTTTTACGGAGCCTTAAGCGTAATTCTTGAGGACGGTATGCCAAGCACGATCAACCACCATCTGCCGAACAGCCCGGAAGGAAGAGAAATGGGAGGTGCAAACTTACGTGAGCACCCGGAACTGTGCCGGAAATTATCTGCAGAATGTTATATCCACGAAGACACCATCCTTCCGCCAATTCTGATGTTCCATGGCACCAAAGACCGCACGATCAATCCCCGCGTGAGTGTAACCGTCTATCAGAAACTCAGATCCTGCGGAAAAGATGTGCACCTGTATCTCCTGGAAGGCGCAGACCATGGTGGAAGCGAGTTCTGGACAGAAGAGATACAGGAGATCGTGATCAGATTTATCCGTAAGTCTTGTAATTGCAGATAGCTGCCGATACTCCTTATAAGCAATCTTGTCCCGAACGTTTGTTTATGGTATCCTATATCTATTATCTAATGTAAAACAAACAACAAAGGAGCATCTATACCACTCATGAAGGGAAATATCATCTACAAAAAAATCATACCGGAAAAAGCCCCCATCTATGCGGAATTTCCGGAAAATCTACATCCGGATATCCGAAGTTTTCTGATGAAACAGAATATCCAGTCCCTTTATATACACCAGGCGGAGACTTTTTGTGGGGCGGTCAATGGGAAAAATATCGTGATAACAACGCCGACAGCCAGCGGCAAATCCCTGTGCTTTTATCTGCCTGTGATTCAGGAAATTTTGCAAAATCCTGTCACACGGGCAATTTTTGTCTATCCGACCAAGGCTCTGGCAGCAGACCAGTACCGTGCGTTGAAACCATGGATAGAATATCTTGGCGAACACAGATTATCAGCAGGTGTTTACGACGGAGATACCCCTCCGGATGAGAGAAAACGAATCCGGGAGCGCGCCAATATCATTCTTACCAATCCGGATATGCTGAATGGCTCCATGCTCCCAAACCACAGTAAGTATGGCTTTGATTTTATTTTCGCCAATCTGAAATATATTGTCCTGGACGAACTGCATGTATACAGAGGGGCATTTGGCTCACATCTTGCAAATGTATTTCGGAGGTTATCCAGACTTTGCAGGTATTACCATTCTGATCCACGGTTTCTGTGCAGTTCAGCGACGATTGCCAATCCGGTAGAGCTTGCCGAAAAAATCTGTGGAAAAACATTTACCTGTATCAGTAAAAGCGGGGCAGGCATGGCAGAGCGTACCTACTGCCTGATCCAGCCGCCCAAAAAACTGGACAGAGATGGAAATCCATATGGAAAAGAATCCGTGATAGGCGTTGCAGCCGATCTGCTCCCACAGCTGATGGAAGAAAAAGAGAGCTTTCTGGCGTTTGCAAAATCCAGAAAAAACGTAGAGATCCTTGTGAAAGAAACCAGAGATCAACTGGAGAACAGCGGCTTTCTGGGAAATGCAAAAAAGGAAGAGATATCCGGATACAGAGGCGGTTACACCCCGCAGGAAAGAAAAGATATCGAAAAGCGCATAATTTCCGGAAAACTGACCGGCCTTGTATCGACCAATGCACTGGAACTTGGAATCGATATCGGAAAGATCAATACAACGGTACTTGTAGGATATCCCGGAACCAGAGCATCCTTCTGGCAGCAGACCGGACGTGCCGGAAGAGGAAAAGGGAAATGCACAAATTATCTGATTCTGGCAAATCTTCCTATGGATCAGTACATTGCCCTGGAACCGGAATGGCTTTTTGACAGCAGCAGTGAGAATGCCATTGTAGATCCGGATAATCTTCTGATCGAACTGGCGCATATCCGTGCTGCCGCAGCAGAACTTCCACTGTCTTTGGATGATGGGGCGCTTTTTCCGGATCTTGGTGAAACCATCCCGGTTCTTCTGAGAGCGGAAGAAGTCCGAAGCCTCGGAGGACGTTTTGTATGGGCCGGAGGACAATATCCAGCCGGAGAATTTTCCATGCGGAATATTGACCAGAATAAATATCAGCTTCTGAATAAAGAAACAGGGAAAAATATCACGGAAATGGATGAAGAACAGGCTTTTCATGAAATTCATGAAGGGGCCGTTTATATGCATGACGGCGAATTTTACCAGGTGGTACATATGAATTTGGAAACCAAGAT
>CAVBPN010000111.1:4062-5061 GCA_963597235.1 bacterium | reverse complement strand
CTACTTGTGCCGTACTTTTGACTGCCATAACAAGCCTCCCGTAAATTTGTAGTTTCTTCCATCCATTATAATCGAAATTTGTAGAAATGTATAGGAATTTTTACGAAATCTTTTCAGAACTACGAATTTTTTTCAAAGCCAAGGTGTTCATAAGCAAGTGCAGAAGCGGTTCGGCCACGTGGTGTACGGTTCAGAAATCCATTTTGAAGCAGGTAAGGTTCATAGACATCTTCCAGTGTACCGGCATCCTCTCCGATTGCAGCGGCCAGTGTTTCCAGACCTACAGGTCCTCCCTGAAAATTGACGATCAGAGTCTGCAGGATCCGGCGGTCAATCTTGTCAAGACCATATTGATCGACTTCGAGAAGATCCAATGCAAAAGAAGCTACGTCGTAAGTGATGCGTCCGTCATATTTTACCTGAGCAAAATCACGGACTCTTTTCAGAAGACGGTTCGCAAGACGCGGGGTTCCTCTGGAACGTTTTGCAATTTCAGCGGCACCTTTTGTGTCAATCTCTACCCCCAGTACCTGGGCAGAACGAAGAACGATCGTCTGCAGTTCTTTATGATTATAAAATTCAAGGTGATGCATGACTCCGAAACGGTCACGCAACGGCGCAGACAAAAGCCCGGCTCTTGTGGTTGCACCAACCAGGGTGAATTTTGGGAGATCCAGTCGGATAGATCTGGCGGAGGCACCCTTTCCGATCATAATATCAATAGCAAAATCTTCCATTGCAGGGTACAGGACCTCTTCTACCTGGCGGTTCAGACGGTGAATCTCATCAACAAAAAGAATATCGCCTTCTTGCAGATTATTGAGGATCGCAGCCATTTCGCCCGGTTTTTCGATCGCAGGACCGGAAGTGACTTTCATATGCGTACCCATTTCGTTTGCGATGATTCCGGAAAGGGTTGTTTTACCAAGACCGGGAGGCCCGTAGAACAGAACATGATCCAGGGCATCATGCCGCTGTCTGGCAGCCTCAATATAAACC
>CAVBPN010000111.1:0-4052 GCA_963597235.1 bacterium | reverse complement strand
ATATAAATCTTCAGTGTTTTTTTGGCCTTTTCCTGACCGATATATTCATCCAGAGTCTGTGGACGGAGATTTCCTTCAAGAGGAAGATCTTCTTCTATGACATCGGTAGTGATCATTCTTTTATCCATTGATATTTTTAACTCCAATTATAACTGTTTTAATGCGGCTTTGAGCAGAGCTTCCACGTCGTCAGGAGAAACGTCTGTGACCTTACGGACAGCTCTCATGGCATCGGTATTGCTGTAACCAAGTGCGACCAGTGCCTCTACTGCTTCCTGACGGCCATCGTGAAGCAGAACACCTGTAGCAGAGGCGGCCTCCTGCTCATGCGCGAGTTTTTTCTCGAAGGTGTCTTCCATTTTTAATTTATCTTTTAATTCGAGAATCAGTTTCTGAGCGGTCTTTTTTCCGATTCCGGGTGCTTTCGAGATAGTCTTGATATCATCAGAAAGAACGGCAAAACGCAGCTCATCAGCAGTTAGCCCGGCAAGAACCCCGAGAGCTGCTTTCGGTCCGATTCCGTTTACGTTCAGAAGCAGGCGGAACATTTCCAGATCATCACGGGAAAGAAATCCATACAGCTGCATGGCGTCTTCCCTCACCTGAAAGTATGTATGAACTTTAACTTCTCCGTCTGTGCGGGATACATGTTCGATTGAACTGCCTGTCATAAAAATTTCGTACCCAATACCATTATTTTCCAGGATGATGGAATTTTCTGTAGTATCAGCTACAAAACCACGAATAAATGAAATCATATATTAATCTCCTGCTGTTATTTAATGCAGTAAAACGATTACTGTGAACAGTAATTAAAACTTGCTTTCACAATGATAACATATCAATCTGCAAAAAGCAAACATCTATTCGAATACATGAAGCTGAATATAAAAATTCAGCGTATAAAAATCCCGGCAAAGAAGTCTCTCTGCCGGGATAATGGATAATATTGAAAGAATGAGTTTTCTTTTATAAACTTTTTAAAGAATAACATGTCTTGGGCATGCTTCTTTACATGCACCGCAGTTTGTACATTTTTCGTAATCAATGTGTGCACAGAAGTCTGTAACAGTAATTGCACCGTTTGGACAGGTCTTCTCACATTTCTTACAGCCGATACATCCAAGTTCGCATGCAGTCGTAACTGCTTTTCCTTTAGCATGAGAGCTGCATCCAACAAATGTCTGCTGAACATATGGTGCAAGCTCGATCAGATGATGCGGACATTTTGCGATACATTTACCACAGGCTTTGCAGGCTTCGCGGTCAACGACTGCAACACCGTTCACGATGTGTATAGCATCAAACGGACAGGCTTTTACGCAGCTTCCGAATCCCATACAGCCATAGCTGCAGGCTTTGGAACCGCCGCCAGGAATAAATGCCATCATTTCGCAGTCTTCAACACCTGAGTACTTGTAGTTTTCTTTTGTTTTGTCGCATGTTCCGGTACATTTTACAAAAGCAGCCATACGGGCAGTTTCTTTAACCTCTTCGCCCATGATCGCTCCGATCTTTGTGGCAACAGGTGCACCGCCGACCGGACACTGGTTTACAGGAGCTTCACCCTTTGCAATAGCAGCAGCAAGTCCTGAACATCCTGGATATCCGCATCCACCACAGTTATTTCCAGGAAGAACTCCTAAAATAGCTTCTTCTTTTTCATCGACCTTTACAGTCAGTTTTTTGTCTGCCAGACCGAGGAAGATACCGATGAATAAACCGGTACCGCCTACGATAACAGCAGCAATGATAATTCCTGTTATATTCATGCCTGATTCCTCCTATACAATTCCGGAAAATCCGAAGAATGCGATTGCCATCAATGAAGCAGTAAGCAGAACAATCGGCATACCCTGGAAGGATTCCGGAACATCATTATATTCCATTTTTTCACGGATACCGGCCAGCAGCACAATTGCGATCAGATAACCAACGCCTGTTGCAAAACCGTTTACTACACCTGTAAGAACACCATATTCATATTTTACATTGTTTAATGCAACACCCAGAACTGCACAGTTTGTTGTGATCAGTGGAAGGTATACGCCTAACGCTTTGTACAGGGACGGTACAAATTTCTTAAGAAACATTTCAACGATCTGTACAAGAGCGGCTATAACCAGAATAAATACAATCGTCTTCAGATATTCAAAACCTGTTGGAACCAGAATGAATTTGTATAAAAGTCCGGCAACAAAAGATGCTATCGTGATAACGAATACAACAGCGCCTCCCATACCGGCAGCAGTTTCAGTTTTCTTGGATACACCAAGGAAAGAACAGATTCCAAGGAACTGACTGAGTACAACATTGCTGCAAAGTGCTGAGCCAACAGCGATTAAAATCAAACTTGCCATTTTTTACTCCTCCTTCTATTCTTTGCCGGAAGGACAGCCACTGCCACAGGAAGCACAGTCGGAACAGCATCCTGACTGGATCTTTGAAACATCTTTGCCCTTCTTAGCGAGATTGATCTTTACTTTGTTCTGGATAGCTGCAAGTCCGGCAAGTACCAGAAATGCTCCAGGAGCAAGGATAAAGATTGTGATCGGAGTATATCCGATGGCACCTGTTGCGGAGTCTGCAACAGGAATGATCTGTGCACCAAATGCCTTTCCGGAACCAAGGATTTCTCTCACAAGACCAATTGCAACAAGTCCTACAGTAAAACCAAGTCCCATACCAATTCCGTCAAAAATTGATGGAAGAATAGGATTTTTTGACGCATAGCTTTCTGCACGTCCAAGAATGATACAGTTTACGACGATCAGTGGAATATAAATACCCAGAGAATCATAAAGTGACGGGGTAAATCCCTGCATCAGGAACTGTACGATCGTTACAAATGATGCTACGACAACAATGAAAGCCGGCATTCTGACCGAATCCGGGATCACCTTACGAAGCATGGAGATCAGCATGTTTGACATGACCAGAACCACGGTAGTGGAAAGTCCCATACCAATTCCATTGACAGCAGAGGTTGTTACTGCCAGTGTAGGGCACATACCAAGCATCAGTACAAAAATAGGGTTTTCGGTAATAATACCATTTTTCAGTCTTTCACTACATTTACTCATTTTCAATTACCTCCCTAAAATGCATTTTTGCAATAGCCGATAGCTGTATTTACTGCACCGGTAAAAGCTCTGGATGTAATTGTTGCACCACTGATTGCATCAATGGCCTCGCCCTCTCCGCCATCTTTGGATACATAAAAATGTTCTGTATTTTTTCCTACATACTGCTCCTGAAAAGATGATTCAGTAGCACGCATTCCAAGACCGGCTGTTTCGCTGATGGAGAGAATGGAAACACCGCTGACTGTTCCGTCATTCTGGATTCCTACAGTCACTTTAATGTCTCCGCCGTAGCCTTCTTTATCGGTTACTGTAACAATATATCCTTCATCACCTGCTTTGCAGACTTCATTAACGACAGCTTTAATACCGAGATCAGAGATTGCTGTTTCGGCAGCAACTTCATCTACTTCCAGAGGTTCGAATTCATCTGCATTCACATCTGTGAAGACTGCCTGCCAGGCTTCTTTTTTTGCCTGCTCTTCTGTTGCAGCGATTGGCTCTTTTGTGATTTCATAAACAAGTCCGAGACCAAGTCCGGCAATAACGGTAATGATCGTGAGGATGAGAGTGTTTTTTATAATTTTACCCATTATTTCTTGCCTCCTTTTCCAAAGGCAACCGGTTTGGTTACTTTTTCAATAAGCGGAACCAGAAGATTGCAGAAAATAATTGCATAGGAAACGCCCTCTGCTGATCCGCCGAAGAGTCTGAATACTGCGGTTACAATACCAAGGCAGCAGCCATATACAAGTTGTCCCCTGGGTGTGATTGGTGTAGTAACATAATCTGTTGCCATAAACCATGCACCAAGCATAAGTCCACCGCCAAACAGATGGCTGAGAAGATAGGTAGTATCGAAGCCTTTGCCGCTTCCGAGCATGTATAAGATGATAAATACAGCAAAACTGCCGATATATGTAAGCGGCACCTTCAGATCGATCACCTTGAAGGCGAGCAGGATCACTG
>CAVBPN010000110.1:0-5375 GCA_963597235.1 bacterium | reverse complement strand
GGACATGGCCACAGCCGGTTCAATAATGTAACTGTAATTCATATAAGACTGAAATTCTGAAATTTCAACTTCATCGCCAATCTTGATCAGTCCCTGGCGTTCCATTTTAAATTTTTCCTGACGCATAAAAATTCTTCTTTCTGTTTAACAAACAAATTATCAAAATTCTTGTCTTCAAAAATTTCCGACTTTATATTTTTATAAAATCTTCTCATCCAGAATAATCGTAAATGGCCCATCATTGATCAGAGAAACCTTCATATCTGCACCGAAAATTCCATGTTCTACAACCGGAACCGATTTTTTTGCTTCCTGGATCATATATTCATATAATTCTTCGGCCATATGCGGCTCACCAGCCTCAATAAAACTCGGACGATTTCCCTTTTTGCAGTTCGCATATAACGTAAACTGGGAAACTATCAAAAGTTCTCCATTTACCTCTTTTAAGGACAGATTCGTCTTTCCGTTCTCATCCTCAAAAATTCGCAGTCCAAGCAGCTTTTTGAGATATTTATCAGCTATTTCTTTAGAATCTTCATGTCCGGCACCCACAAAAACAAGCAGTCCTTTATTAATCTTTCCAACAGTACTTCCATCAACCTGTACCTCAGCCTGAAGTACACGCTGTATCACAAGTCGCATCTCATTTCCTCCAAAATCGTTTATCAATCTGTTCTATTATATCATGTTCAGACAATCGGGAAAAGCCCCGCACAGGATATACACTGATAATGTTCTCCTCACGCAGGGCCTTCAGATTACCTGTTTTATTCTATTATTTAGCTGTTTTTGTACTGTCAAAGATCTTAATTGATTCGATCACTGTCTCAATTGCATGATCAATACCAAGCTTACTGCTGTCTACACAAAGATTGTAGCTTTTTGCAGCTCCCCATTTTTTATTTGTGTAATAATTATAATAACTTGCTCTGCTCTTATCTGTCTTTGTAATCATATCCTTCGCTTCTTTTGGAGTCTTTCCATGTTTTGAAGCAATTCTGTTGATTCTCCAGTCAAGATCCGCATGAACAAAAACGCTGAAACAGTCATTCCAGTCTGCAAGGGCATAATCTGCACAGCGACCTACCATTACACAGGGGCCTTCTCCTGCAAGTTTCTTAATTGCATCAAACTGTGCAAGGAATATTTTGTGGTTCATTGGCATATCTGAGAATCCGGATGAGGAATATCCAAAAGAATATGTATCCATTACAAGAGAATACAGAAAACTGTTGGTCGGTTTTTCATCATGATGTTCAAACAGCTCTTTGCAGATACCACTGTCATTTGCGGCATGTTCCAGAAGTTCTTTATCATAACATTTAATTCCAAAATATTTTGCTACTTCCTGGCCGATCTGTCTTCCGCCGCTTCCATACTCACGTCCGATTGTAATAATTGAGCTTGTACTGTTCATAATATACACTCCCTTCTGCAAAAATCATGTTACTATTATACAATATTTCCAAAAGAATTCCAACTATTTTCTCAATTTGTCCAAAAGTTTTGAAAAATATTCCGGTATAGGTGCTTCAAACTCCATATATTCACCTGTAACCGGATGTATAAATCCAAGAATCATTGCATGAAGTGCCTGTCCCTGAAGATGATAAGGATTTTTAGCAGAACCATAAACAGTGTCACCAAGAAGAGGATGCCCCAGACTTGCCATATGCACACGAATCTGATGTGTACGTCCGGTCTCCAGACGACATTCTATATAAGTGGTCTGGCCAAAACGTTCCAGAACTTTATAATGTGTAACAGCATTCTTTCCATTCTTGTGATTGATTGCCATTTTCTTACGATCAATCGGATGGCGGCCGATCGGGGCATCGACAGTTCCCTCATCTTCTTTAATATTTCCCTGTACGATTGCACGGTAGCGTCTTTTAATACTGTGCTCTTTCAGCTGCTCCGCAAGGTCTCTGTGCACCATGTCATCCTTACAGATCAAAAGAGCTCCCGTCGTATCTTTATCGATACGATGGACGATGCCAGGACGCATGACACCATTAATTCCGGACAGATTATCCCCGCAATGTGCCATCACGGCATTGACCAGCGTTCCTTCCATATGTCCGGCACTCGGATGCACCACCATATCTTTCGGCTTATTTACAACCATCAGCCACTGGTCTTCATACAGAATATCCAGTGGGATATCTTCCGGTTTAATGTCCGGAGCCTGTAAGTCCGGAATATTTAAAATAATATGATCGCCCGCCTGTGTCTTATAATTTGCCTTAACAGTACGGGAATTCACAGAAACTGCTTCATCTTTCAAAAGTTTCTGCAGATAGGAACGTGAAAGATCCGGGCAGTTATCCGCCAGATATTTATCAATCCTGACACTTTTTTCTGAAGGATCGATATCAAATTCAAGTATTTCCATAAGTCACCTTTATTATCATGTATCTGTCTGTTACTAATTAAACTCTATGGTTCAAATTTCATGATTCTATCATTTTTTTCTGATAAAATCAAAATCTTCGTCCTTGTAGAAAAATATAACCAGTACTACAAGTGCGATTCCTCCACATACAACATAAATATCAGCGAGATTAAATACCGGAAAATCAATCAGAGAGATATAGATAAAATCCACAACATATCCCCGAAAGGCCCGGTCAATAAAATTTCCTGCCGCACCGCCTGCCAGGATTCCACCCACAATGATCAATGGCGCATAATACCCGGTTTTAGGTACCTTAAAAAATATCCAGAGCAAAGCAATACAAAAAATCACACACAATACAAGAAAAAGCATCTGACGTCCCTGAAGCATGCCAAATGCCATTCCTCTGTTTTCCAGATATTGCAATTCAAGCAACCCCGGAATGAGCGTAATTCCGGAGGTTCCTTTCAATTTTAAGATTGCCCGGTATTTCAAAACCTGATCTGCCAGTACGAGTAACATGATTCCGCCAAGCCATCCCAGTAAAAGTCCGACAAACGAAGTACTCTTTTTATTCATCGAAGAATCTCCTGAATTCCCTCCAACAGTTCCTGATCTGTTACCGTGCGGTCAATAAAACTGCTGCCGATTCCCTTCATAAGGACAAACTTGATCTGTCCCTGTTCCATTTTTTTATCTTTTCTGGTTGCGGCAAGCACATCCTGCGCATCCAGCCCCTCAATATGAATCGGAAGCTGATAAACTTCGCATCCATGTACGATCTGCTGATATTCTTCTTCTGTAAGAAGATCCCGGATCAGAGAAATCTTCGCAGCAGCAACAAGTCCGATTGCAACGCACTGACCATGGAGGAGCTTAAAGTTCATAAGTTTCTCCACTGCATGTCCGATCGTATGTCCCAGATTAAGCAGTGCACGTTCTCCCTGTTCTTTCGGATCACGTTCTACAACGCCTGCTTTGATCTCACAGCAGCGACGGATCATCTTTTTCAGGAGTTCCGTATCCAGCTGCTGAATCTTTTCCTGATTCTCACATACAAAACGATAAAAATCTCCGTCACAGATAAGTCCGGTCTTCAAAACTTCTCCCATACCGCAGGCAAACTGTTCTGCCGGAAGAGAACACAACGTATTCAGATTCATATAAACCAGGCGTGGCTGATGAAAAGCACCGACCATATTCTTATACTGATCCAGATCAACGCCCGTCTTACCTCCGACACTGCTGTCTACCTGAGAGAGAAGTGTTGTTGGTATCTGGATAAAATCAATACCACGAAGATAAGTAGCCGCACCAAATCCGGCAAGATCGCCTACAACCCCTCCGCCAAGTGCAACGACAAGACTCTTACGGTCAAGTTTTTCTTCGATCAGTACTTTATAAAGCTGCTGTACTGTATTCAGGTTTTTACTTTTTTCACCTGCCTCAAAAGTAAACACAGATATTTTAGATGCCACCGGTGCAAGAACTTTCTGTACCTGTGCGGCATAAAGCGGTGCCACATTTGTATCTGTTACAATACAGAAGTTCCTGTTTTCAATTCCCTCTGTACAAATCGCATCTGCAAGTTTCTCAAATCCGTCTTCAAAATAGATCGGATAATAGAAATCTCCGTTTCTTTTAACCTGTAATACATCTGTGCCCATATTCTTAGTCCTCCTGATCCCTACTGATAACGCAGCAGTTTTACACTGCTTCGTCCCTTTTTCGTCTGTCTGGATACTCCTTCATAGCGAAAGCGTCCTTTTCCACGTACAGAAATAATGTCACCATCTTTTGGTTCATATCCATTCGATGTGATCAATTTACCATTTACAAAGACCTGTCCACCCTCTATGAATGGAACCATGCTGTTTCTTGATGTCTGAAAAGCCAGCCCAATCAGAGCATCCAGTCGTACAGAAGCACATGTACCGTTAATCTCCTGAAACTCCGGTTCCGGAATATGCTCCGGGTTATCTACCATCGAAATTTTCATCGTTGTATGACGTACTCTGGTCAGATTTTCAATAATATAATCCGCAATCTTTTCGTGGCAGAAAATCCATGCAGTATGTTTCTGCACAAGAATATCTCCGATCACGGACCTCTCAATTCCCAGGTTGAGAACTGCCCCAAGAAAATCCCGGTGCGTCAGTTCCTCTGAGAATTTTTTTGCCAGTGGTTCTACTTTCAGACATTTGATTGGATATTCCCATGGAAAGAAAAGAGCATCAGGATGAAATGCTACCATCTGACGCTCTGCCTGTTCATAACCGCCAAAACATTCCATAACAACGCCTGGCATCTGATTTTTACGGTCGTTTATGATATTTTGTTCATTTAAATTAAGAAAATCCGAAAAGGTGACAATATCTCTCTGATAAGAGAGATTTGCCAGTTCCCGGATTCTCTTGATAAAGAATTCGTCTTTTTCCATTATTAATTCATACCCTGTATTAATTAATATCCTGCTCTTACAGACGGTACCGGATTACTTCCGAGAATGTTCTGAAGATCGCCAGTAATATCTACATTATAAGGTCCAAGAATAAAGATATAGCTGGATACCTTCTGCAGGCTTCCGCCAAGAGAATAACATGCACCGGATGTAAAATCGATGATTCTCTGCGCGAGCTCCATATCAAGTCCTTCAAGATTCAGTACAACTGTAGAATTGTCTACTAATGTATCTGCAATTTCGCGAGTATCTTCCATAGATGTAGGTCTGATTACACATACTTCCATATTTGCTGCCTGTGATCCCTTTCTGCTGCTTCTCATTGGAGTGATCTTAGATGAAGTGTTTCGTACCGGTTTATCCTGTTTAACAGATACTTTCGGTGTTGAAACAGATTTGACCGGCTGCTTTGGTGCTGCTGCAACTGGTTCTTCATCGTCAAAATCATCAAGGTCTTCATCATCAGCTTTTTTAGAGAATTTCTGGAAAAATTTCTTTACAGGCTTGTCTTCC
>CAVBPN010000109.1:0-2317 GCA_963597235.1 bacterium | reverse complement strand
GTTCACTCCGTTCACAGCAACTTGGTCAAAATCCATTCCAAATCACCTACAGTGACAGGATTTTGTCATTATTTATGGCAAAACACCTCGCGGGATATTACCTGTGAACAGTTACTGAGAAAATGCTGTAAATAATCCGACACAATGGGGAATTAAATAATGCGTATTTCAATCATCTGTTTCAGCCTTACAGGATATATGACTGCGGAAGACCTGCAAAGGGATCTTCAGGGCAAAGGTTATACGGTAGAACTTTATAAGAAAAGTAAATATCTCGAGGATTCGATTGCGGAAAGTACCGGAATCTGGACAGGCCGTCATTTTGAAACAGATGATGCGATCATTTTTGTCGGAGCCTGTGGAATCGCAGTGCGCAGCATTGCACCTTACGTATTAAGTAAGAAGTCTGATCCGGCAGTACTGGTGATCGATGAATGCGGAAAATTTGTGGTTTCTCTTCTGTCGGGCCATCTTGGCGGAGCAAATGAACTTGCTTTGGAAGCGGCTGAGCTTCTTGGCGCAATTCCGGTCGTGACGACGGCGACGGATCTTCATCAGCGATTTGCAGTGGATGTATTTGCAAAAAAGAATCACTGCGAGATCCGTAATATGAAAGCGGCAAAAGAGGCTTCCGCAGCCCTGCTCGCAGGAGAGTCTGTCGGATTCTACAGCGAATTTCCATGGACTGGAGAGTTGCCGGAGGGATTGATAAACTGTTCGCAGGATGGGGAAAATAAACCGGAGATTGGAATTGCAGTAACGATCCATCCATCCTGTAAACCATTTACATCTACGGTACAGATCATTCCCGGAGTGGTGACACTGGGAATGGGATGCCGCAAAAATAAAGAAGCGGAAGTGATTGAAACAGAAGCAGCTGTCTGCCTGGCGGACGCAGATGTATACAGACAGGCAGTAGAGAAGCTGGCAAGTATCTCTATTAAAAAAGAGGAGCGGGGGCTTCAGAAACTTGCAGGGGACTGGGGAATCCCGTTCATCACATTTGAGGAAGAAGAACTGAATCATGCAGAAGGGGAATTTACCTCTTCGGAATTTGTAAAAACGATCACAGGCGTGAATAATGTCTGTGAAAGAAGTGCCGTCCTGGGTGCGGAGCAGGGCAGCCTGATAAAAAATAAGACAGGGAGAAATGGCGTGACGACTGCGCTTGCACTCCGGAACTGGGAGGTTCATTTTGAATAAAATATATGTAGTTGGAATTGGACCGGGAGGCTGTGATCAGATGACCGGTATCGCAATGAATGCATTAAAAGACAGTGATACGATCATTGGATATACGGTATATGTGGATCTTGTAAAGGATACATTTCCTGATAAAGAATATCTGACCACGCCGATGAAAAAAGAAGTAGACCGATGCGTGCTGGCTTTTGAAGAAGCCATGAAGGGAAAACGTGTTTCTATGATCTGCAGTGGAGATGCCGGTGTTTATGGTATGGCAGGTCTGATGTATGAGGTAGGAGAAAAATATCCGGAAGTAGAACTGGAGATCGTTCCGGGAGTAACTGCAGCACTTGGCGGGGCAGCAGTTCTTGGTGCACCATTGATTCATGATTTCTGCCTGATCAGCTTAAGTGACCTTCTGACTCCATGGGAGAAGATCGAGGCAAGACTTCTTGGCGCATCTCAGGCAGATTTTGTAATCTGTCTCTATAATCCGTCCAGTAAGAAACGTCATGATTATCTGCAGAAAGCCTGTGATCTGATGATGCAGTATAAATCCCCGGAAACAGTGTGTGGAACGGTATGCAACATCGGAAGAGAAGGTGAAGAGTATCGCGTTATGACGCTGAAAGAGCTTCGTGATACGAAGGTTGATATGTTTACAACAGTATTTATCGGAAATTCCCAGACAAAAGAAATCAATGGCAAAATGGTAACTCCAAGAGGATATCGGAATGTATAAAGCAATTGTGTTTGCTGGCACAACAGAAGGGTATGAGATCAGCCGTTTTCTGTCTGAGAACAAAGTGCCTGTATTTGTCTGTGTTGCGACGGAATATGGATCTAAATCTCTTGAAGAAAATGAATTCCTGACGATCCGTGCGGAACGTCTTGATCAAAAACAGATGCAGAAGCTTTTTACAGAAGAAAAACCGGAGCTGGTTCTGGATGCGACACATCCGTATGCAGCGGAGGTGACGGTAAATATCCGTGAAGCCTGCGAGGAAACAGACATTTCTTATGTGAGAGTCCTTCGTGAGGCAGGTGCTCATAAAGAGGCTGTTTATGTAGAAAATACGCAGGCTGCTGTAGATTACCTGAAACATACTTCAGGGAATGTACTGCTTACGAC
>CAVBPN010000108.1:3803-12441 GCA_963597235.1 bacterium | reverse complement strand
CTTAAAGAATTTTCGAGAATCGTATGTGTTTCACTGTTTAGTTATCAAGGTTCTTTTGTACTTTTCGCTCTCTTGCGACAGCTCATTAAGTTTATCACGTTCGTATTTGTTTGTCAAGAACTTTTTTAAGTTTTTCAAAACTTTTTTCGAACTCTTTCATGATTCGTTGCTCATCAGCAACTCGTTTACTTTATCACATTCATTTTCGAATGTCAAGTACTTTTTTACTTTTTATTTTCTTTCTCAACCGAAATCGACCAGATTCGCCTTATTGAGAACTAAAATTCAAAAAGAAAAATCCGCTTCACTTCGAAGCGGATTAAAGTATACCATTGACTGTTTCTTCCGTCAAGTAGTTTTTTTAATATTTTTGAATTATTTTCCAGCAAAATGCAAAAAGACATTTACCAGCACATCATACTTATAAAGTACGCTCAATATACTGTCTTTTCCAACCAATGCAAGACCATTTTTTCCGACTTCTGTACTGCACAGAACTGTCAGGCTCAAAAGTGCTATCCATATAAACAATATACCCTTCGCTATGCCAATCACCGCACCGGTCAGTCTGTTCGCACCGTTGATCAGTGGCAGTTCAGCAATCGCATTCAGGATGCAGCTCAGCAACCGGACCACAAGATTGGCCAGCACATAAGATATAAGATAAGACAGTCCGTTTACGATCATATTTGCCAGATATCCGGAAACATAATCATTAAATGAATCTACCGCCAGTTCCTTATATACTTCTGCCGTGTTATTATCTGTCAGGCTTTTCTGTAATATCTCAGGCAGACCAAGTCCGTCTATAAGTGAACTCTCTTCCTGCACTGCCGTATCTGAGCTTTCATCATCGGAACTCTCCACATCCGCGACATCCGCATCCTGTGAATCCACAAAATTACGACAGCTTTCCTGTATCCGTTCATATACCGGAGTCTTTTCCATCATAAAGTCATTTACATAAGGATTTATCATCCACGCAAGCGCCAACGCAAGAAACACAAAGAAAAACGACATGATCTCACGTATAAATCCCTTACGGTATCCACGATATCCGGTCAGAACCAGTATTCCAATGGCCACAATTCCAAGCCATGTTATCTCCATGTCACACCTCTCAGCTTAATTTTATCACATCAACACCACTGTCAAGAACAAGAAGATACCTGTTCCATCCAGTCTTTATGAAATCGCTGATCGTACCATCAATCGTTCCGCTGTATTTTTCCACACCACGGCTATTCATAACGCATACCTGAGAACTGTTATAAAGGAGAATGCTTCCACCACTCGCTTTGATCATTGTATATGGAATATTGAAATCTTTTTCAAACTTCAGATTTCCATCCGTAGAATACGCTCTCATCGTATATTGCTTCTCTTTATTTCCATTTTTAAATACAAGTCCGATCATGTTGTCATCATAAAATGTGCTGACAATCTCCTTGTCCACTTTAACGGTTGCTTTTTCTTTAGGGATCTGGTTTCCACTATATAAGGTAAATCCATCATCTCTGATTGCAACAGACTTATCTCCATTCAGATACATAATCTGTGGAACCACCGTTCCCTCATAGGTATATCCGCTTACAATGCGGTCATCCTCACTCTGGCCCACATCACTGAAGTTATAAAATGCAACATAACTGGTCGTTTCGCTTCCATCTACAAACTGATATGCAACCATCATAATATTTCCATTATCCGCAACTGCTACATCAAGTGGATAACCCGGATCCGAGATATGCGTCTGGTTTTCAGCGATCAGACTTCCATCTGAGGCATAAAAATTAATCCATGTGGAATCACCGCCATCCAGAATCGCCGCTACCATTCCGCTTGAGGAAATTCTAGCTTTAACAATATTATAGGAGGTCGTCACACTTCCTGTTTCTCCGTTTTTGTCAAACATTTCCAGAAGTGTACCATCCTGATCCGCAATAACCGCCCTGTCGTCTTTCACATCTGCCACCGGATTCTGCATCTCGTAAAGGACGCTCCAGTAAGAAACCATACTGCTGTTCACCAGTGATGCCCCGTCAGGACTGTAACGAAGTATCTTTCCGGACATTTCCAGGTAATTTGTAGAAACTACGTCTTCCTGTTCGCTCGCAGAAAGGATCTTATAATCGTGATAACTTCTCCTCTCTACATACAGAAGCACGACCGTCACGATTGCTGCAACCGCAACAACTGACATAACCGCTCTGCGCAAAGTATCGTGTCTGTGTTTACTCAGCCGGTTCTGATACGCCTCCTCAGGACTCAGTTCCTGCTCAGTCCGTTGTTCCTGCTCAATTTTTGCACGCTGTGCCTGCATCTTCTTTCTTTTGTGTTTTCGTTTTAATTTTTTTATTATATTTGCCATTTTCCTTACCTTGTACTTTATCGCAGGGTTTACCTGCGGTCGGTCATCTGATTATATACTAACTGTTTTATTATATCAAATTTTCTACGGCAATACAATTATCTGGCCCGGATAAATAATTTCATCTTCGCTCAATCCGTTTGCCTGACAGATCTCGGCCACCTTTTCCATTGTTCCATATCTGGATATGCTTATCTGATACAAGGTATCCCCCGGCTTGATCACATAGGAAGTTCCTTGCCCTGCTGCTGACGTCACAGTGCTTCCCGTTACATCTTCGCTGACTTTATTCGTATCAGCAGAATTTTCCGCCTGTTCCTGTTTTACTCTTCGCTCCGCTTTCCTGGTATCGGATTCTTCCCGATAAATTTCCTGTTCAGTCGAACTCGCTGCTGTTGTCTTTTCCGGAACCGATGAAATCGGTGCCTCTGGAAATACTGTCGGCTGCTGAGATACCGGAACCGATGTAGGATCTTTTTTTAACGCAGAAGTCGGTGTAACAGAAACTTTTTCTGTCTCTTTCGGAGCCTTTGTAATTTCCGCTGAACTCACTACCTGAGATGCTGTCTCCGTAACCGTATCTGCTGAATTTCTATGATTATAATTCTGATAAAACTGAACCCCCACCGTCATCACTGCAAGAACCAGGCAGGCCGTTGCCGCATAAGAAAAAACAGAAGTTCTGTCTTCTGTCTCCTGCTCTTCACGCGGTTCTTCTTTATGTTTCTTCTGTATGATCTTTCGAAAAGCTCTGACAGCATCATCCGAAACTGTTTCCTGTTCATCTTCATGCAGCTGCGGATTTTTCTCCAGCATATAGGCCTGCATCTGTGGATTCTTTTCATAATAGATATAATATCCGCTCTGCCGCACCATCAGACCGTTTTCATAGCAGAAAAAAGTCTCCTCGTTTTCCACCGGGTCCATCAGCATCAGTACTTTTTCTCCACCAAACAATTTCATATGAAGTCTTTGCAGTCCTTCTGTCACTTCCATCAGTAAAGATTTCTGCGTCAGGAACCATCCCACGATCTCCTGTCCGGAAAAATACTGTTCTATTTCTTCATGAATCTTCTGCCATGTAATATCACTGAACTCTACATGTTCTGCCGCCGTCTCCCCCACATCTGCCAGCAGAGCTCCTTTAATAAACAGATACCCTGTCCCGGAATTCCATTTTGTTTCTCCCGTAAAAACCGCCACTGAGCCTCTGACCTCTGCTTCTGTCTTTTTTGAAAGTTTCTTCAGAAATGTATATACATAGTCTTCTATATAGATCCGGTATTCTTCTCCCGGAAGTCCTATCTGCCGTATATTTTTCGGAAGGTTGAAAATCCCTTCATTCCCCTTTGCCGTCTGCTTTTCATCCTTATAGATGACCTCTATCATATATATCACCCCTTCAGGCATCAGAATACCATATGGGAAATGCGGATTTTAGCATAATATAAGAGGCTTTTTTAAGAATTTAGCGACATATTTTGCATAGCGCATATTTTTCTCCTGCTTCGGATACAATAAAGCAGAACCAGCCTGTCTGTTACATACAGGCACTATCGAAAGGATCGTCTATGACTTTTTATATTAACACCAATCGCCGGGACTGCTCCGAAAAAATCTCTGTCCTGCTGAAAAAATGCATTCTTGCATATCCCGGACACTGGACAGAACTTGTCTTTCTCTGCATCGGGACTGATCGTGTTACAGGAGACTGTCTCGGCCCGTATGTCGGACACCAGCTAAACACTCTTCACCTTCCGGGAGTATCCGTTTATGGTACACTTGCGCATCCTGTTCATGCGTTGAATTTATCTGAGACGTGTCTCGAAATCCTTTCCCGGCATCCGGACAGTCTGGTCATTGCCATAGATGCATCTTTAGGACAAAAAAAGCACCTGGGATATGTGACCATCGCAAATGGTGCACTTTACCCAGGTGCCGCCGTTCATAAAAAACTGCCGCCTGTCGGCCATATTCATATTACGGGAATCGTTAATATCGCAGGCATGCTAGAACAATTAACGCTCCAGACCACACGTCTCTCCACTGTGATTTCTATCGCGGAGCAAATTACGGACGGAATCCTGCTTACAATTCCACAGTCAGATCTTATACAAACTCTTTGATCTGTTTATAGATGCCTTCTGCATCCAGTCCATATTTCTCAAGAAGAGCAACTGCCGGGCCGGACTCTCCGAATACATCATTGATACCGATACGTTTAACCGGTACAGGAGCTTTCTCAGAAAGGCATTCGCATACAGCTCCGCCTAATCCACCGATAATGGAGTGTTCTTCTACTGTAACAACTTTACCGGTTTCTTTAGCTGCTGCTACGATCAGATCTTCATCCAGTGGTTTGATTGTATGGATGTTGATCACTTTTGCATCGATTCCATCTGCTGCCAGTTTCTCTGCTGCTTCGAGGGCAGCTGCTACGCAGAGACCGTTAGCAACGATCGTAAGGTCTTTGCCTTCACGAAGGACAATACCTTTACCCATCTCAAACTTATAGTCCGGTCTGTCATTGATTACCGGAACTGCCAGACGGCCAAATCTCATATATACAGGTCCTACATGTTCGTATGCAGCTTTTACCATAGCTTTTGCTTCGATATCATCAGAAGGGCTCATGACAACCATGCCCGGGATTGCTCTCATAAGTGCAAAGTCCTCGCAGCACTGATGTGTCGCACCATCTTCACCAACGGAGATGCCGCCATGTGTAGCACCTACTTTTACGTTCAGTTTCGGATATGCAACAGAGTTGCGGAGCTGCTCATAAGCACGTCCTGCAGCAAACATTGCGAAAGTACTTGCAAACGGAACTTTACCTGTTGTGGCAAGTCCGGCTGCAATGCCCATCATGTTGCACTCTGCGATACCACAGTCAATATGTCTTTCCGGGAATTCCTTTTTGAACATTCCTGTCTGAGTAGCTGCAGCAAGGTCAGCGTCCAGAACAACCAGATCTTCATGTTCTTTTCCGAGCTCTACCAGAGCTGCACCATAGCTGGCTCTTGTAGCGATTTTCTTTACTTCTGACATAATGCTTCACCTACTTTCTCCAGATCTTCCATTGCCTGTGCATACTGCTCATCATTCGGAGCTTTTCCATGCCATCCTGCCTGGTTTTCCATGAAGGAAACCCCTTTCCCTTTAACAGTCTTCATAATGATAGCAGTTGGCATTCCCTTAGTAGCTTTCGCTTCATCGAATGCAGCTTTCAGCTGATCCATATCATTTCCGTCTGCTACATTGATCACATGGAAATTAAATGCTTCAAATTTCTTATCGATCGGATATGGAGAGCAAACTTCATCTACTTTTCCATCGATCTGAAGTCCGTTATTATCAACGATCACAACAAGGTTGTCAAGTTTACGGAAACCTGCGAACATAGCTGCCTCCCAAACCTGTCCTTCCTGGATCTCACCATCACCAAGAAGCGTATACACTCTGTAGGATTCGTTACTCAGTTTTGCAGAAAGCGCCATACCAACTGCTGCTGAGATTCCCTGTCCAAGAGAACCACTGGACATATCTACACCTGGAATATGTTTCATATCCGGATGCCCCTGCAGATAAGATCCCAGATGACGAAGAGTCTTCAGATCTTCTTTCGGGAAATATCCTCTTTCTGCAAGTGCGGAATAAAGTCCCGGTGCTGTATGTCCTTTTGAAAGGACAAAACGGTCTCTGTCTGCTTTTTTCGGGTCTTTCGGATCTACGTTCATTTCTTCAAAATACAGATATGTGAATAAATCTGCTGCTGATAAAGATCCGCCCGGATGGCCGGCTTTTGCAGCATGAACTGCGGTTACGATGTCTTTACGGACTTCGTTCGCAATTTTCTGAAGTTCTAATTTCTCCATGATGTTCAATTTCTCCTTTTGATAATTTAAGAATAACTATCTCGCTCATAGTTAATCCATAACATGCTTATGCTACAATTAATTCTGACATTAGTCAAGTACAAGGATATAATTCACCAAATTCACGCTGCACCATGACCTTGTATTTACGAAAATATATAATATGTATTATTTGTATTATTTGTCGCCAAATACAGCTTTGTAATCTTTCTGGAATTTCTCGATTCCGGCATCTGTAAGAGGATGTTTTGTCATCTGCTCCAGAACTTTATATGGTACAGTTGCGATGTCAGCACCTGCCAGTGCACACTCTGTTACATGGATCGGATGACGAACGCTTGCACAGATGATCTGTGTATCGATTCCTGCAACTTCGAACATTTCAACGATCTGACGGATCAGCGGAAGTCCGTCTGTAGAGATATCATCCAGTCTTCCAAGGAACGGAGATACATAGGTAGCACCTGCTCTTGCTGCCAGAAGTGCCTGGTTAGCTGTGAAGATCAGAGTAACATTTGTTTTGATTCCCTCTTTAGAAAGAACTTTGACAGCTTTCAGACCTTCTACTGTCATAGGAATCTTTACAACCATGTTCGGATGGATCTTAGCGATCTCACGTCCTTCTGCGATCATTCCTTCTGCATCTGTTGTGGTAGCTTTTACCTCTCCGCTGATCGGTCCGTCAACGATCTCCGTGATCTCTTTGATTACTTCCTTAAAGTCTCTTCCTTCTTTTGCGATCAGGGACGGGTTTGTGGTAACACCACAGATAATTCCCATGTCATTTGCTTTACGAATGTCGTCTACATTTGCTGTGTCGATAAAAAATCTCATAATTAATTCCCTCCTGAGTTTTTGCTCTGTTTACTTGATATTTTCATTATAACAGACGAAAAAACAAGGTCAAGGGACTGTGAAATTATTAATAATTTTTTTATTAATAATTTTGCGTTTTATTAATAATTTCATGCTTTATTTGTAGATTTTAATAAATTATCGTCCTGTAAATCCAGCTTTTCTCAGTAGCCCTGTTGCTATTTTATCAAAATTATTAATAATAATTTTGTAATACATATTTATTTTATTTTTCCGACATTTTATCGGTGTCTGAATTTCTTCTTTTTGTGTTTGCATAAGCTGTAGTCTTACGTACGATCAGCTTCGGTGTATATTCGATATTATAAAGACTGGTTGGCTGCAGTCCGGAATAGAACTGATCATTCATCATGATCTTTCGGATAATGATATCGCAGGCATCCCTGCCCTTCAGTGCCACAAAATGATCGATCGTTGTCAGTGAAAGTCTCCGGATACCGGAATAAAATGTATCGTCACATCCGATGACAGAAACATCTTTCGGCACACGGATCCTGGACTCCTCCAGAGCATCGATCGCGCCGAGCGCCATCATGTCATTCTGTCCGGCGATTGCAGTAAAGTTCCTGCCTTCCTTTAAAAGTTCCATCGTCAGCTGATAACCCATGGAATACTCAGAGTCCATCCTTGGCAGCCTGCGGTCAACAGATTCGTCAGCTGCCTTGATCAGAACATGGCCTTCAAGACCTTCTTTCTCATACTCTTTAACAAAACCATCGATTCGTCTCGAACGCTGCCACTGTCTCCGGGTAAGAGGCGGAGTGATAAACGCCACATCCCGGTGCCCCAGATCAAGAAGATGTCTTGCCATCAGTCTGCCGACCATGGTGTTATCCTGATTGATCGCATCTACCGTTGTTGTTTTTTCTTTATTGCTGATAATAACAAGGGGAATCTTCCTTGCCAGTTCCTCTACCTTCTTCTGAAAGTCCGGATGAGGATTACATGCATAGATGATTCCCTGTGGGTTCATC
Organism: bacterium; assembly: GCA_963597235.1. Classification (GTDB taxonomy): domain Bacteria; phylum Bacillota; class Clostridia; order Lachnospirales; family Lachnospiraceae; genus Blautia_A. Next base: position 4,345 of record CAVBPN010000108.1, on the reverse strand, counting down.
GTGCTGATCATACGCAGATATTTTTCTTCCAGCCCGGCATCTCTCTGGGTATTACAGGTAAAAACACCGTACCCCTTCTCATTCGCAACGGATTCAATTCCCTGGAGAAGCAGTACATAATAAGGGCTGGTCAGCGTCGGACACAGCACAACGATCAGTTTTTCTTTTTTAGTATTACTTTTATTTTTGCGATGAGGCAGCTCATAGCCCAGCTCTCTGGCTGCACATTCTACCTTTTCCACCGTTTCGGCTGAAAAAGAAACATTGCTTCTGCGGTTCAGGATCATAGAGACAGTCGCCTGTGAAACCCCGGCTTTTTCTGCTACCTGTGAGGAAGTTGCCTTCTTTTTTGCCAATATTCTTTCTCTCTTTCTGCCGCCTGCATACAGCTGTATCAGAGATTCACTCTGCCTTCCAGCGCACGAAGCAGCGTTACTTCATCAATATATTCCAGATCTCCGCCGACCGGCACACCACTTGCGATTCGGCTGACACGGATTCCGGTAGGTTTGATCAGTTTGCTGATATACATTGCTGTTGTC
>CAVBPN010000108.1:0-3793 GCA_963597235.1 bacterium | reverse complement strand
CGGCGCGAGGGTTCAAATCCCTCTTTCTCCGCTTCATCAGTTCTTTCAGACGGATATCATCCGGACCGATACCGAGCATCGGAGAAATCGCGCCATGAAGCACATGGTAAACGCCCTCATATTTTCCGGTTTTTTCATAAGCCGCAAGATCTCTTGTATTTTCTACTACCATAATGGTACTTGCATCCCTTTTCGGATTACTGCAGATCGGGCAGAGTTCCTGATCCGTCAGCGTACAGCATTTCTTACAGTAGCGGATTTTTTCACGCGCGCCTGTGATCGAAGAGGTCAGCTGTTCCACCTGATCCTTCGGCATATTCATAATATGAAAAGCCAGTCTCTGCGCCGATTTCGGTCCGATACCCGGCAGATGGGACAGCTGTTCGATCAGCTTGTTGATATGTGTACTGTAGTATTCCATCAGAAAGGAAGGCCTCCGCCCAAGCTTCCAAGTCCTCCTGTCAGTTTTGACATTACTGCTGCTGATTCTTCTTCTACTTTGCGGAGTGCTTCGTTAGTAGCTGCTACGATCAGATCTTCCAGCATTTCGATGTCGTCCGGATCTACTACTTCTTCTGCAAGTTTTACTTTTGTTACTTCACGTTTACCGGAGATTGTAACTTCGACAGCTCCGCCGCCGGCTGCTGCTGTAAATTCTTTTTCTTCAAGAGCTTTCTGATTCTCTTCCATCTGACGTTGCATCTTCTGCGCCTGTTTCATTAAGTTATTCATATTACCCGGCATTCCCATGCCCGGAAATCCTCCACGTTTTGCCATTTTTTAAGTCCTCCTGTTTATTGAAAATTTATTCTTCCGGCTCAGATCCCGGAACTTCCTCGATCACAACATCCATATGGATATTCTCACGGATTGCCTGATCGACCGTGATCTGAGACAGGTTTGTCTGCTGATGGTCTTCTGCCACAAGCATATGAAGTTCAATGCTCTTGCCAAGCTTCTGTTCGATGATCGTCTGCAGTTCTTTTTTTGCATCGGAATCATCCGGATAAAGTCTGCCAAGAGGAGTCTGAAACTCTACATATAATATCGGTTCACCAGTCTCTCCATTGTATTTTGGAACAGACTGGAGTAATGCCTGTTTAAAAGCTGCCGTTGTCTGGCCAACGATCATCTTCCAGCTTGCAACGATCTTCTGCAAATCTTCCGGTGCGGCCTTCTGCGGCGGCTTCGGCGGTTCTGCCTGTACGGCTTCGGCTGCATTCTGTCCGGAAACATTCTGCGCCACTACCTGCTGTACCGGACGTTCGTCAATCTTCTGTTCCAGTACACGGATACGGTCCAGAACGGAATCCAGATTTGTCTCCATCGCCGGACGGCAGAGTTTAATAAGAGCGATCTCTACAAGCACTCTCTTCTGCGTTGCAAAACGAATCTGATTAGACAGGTCCGAAAAAATACGGATGTAGCGCATCAGCGTATCACTGTCCGTCATCTCACTTTCTTCTTTCAGAAGTTTCAGGTTCTCGGAAGAAACATCAATTGCCTCCTCCGGATTATCCGAAGTCTTAACAAGAAGAAGATTACGCATATACCAGGTAAAGTCTCCGACAAACTGGCTCAGTTCTCTTCCACCGACGATCAGCTCCTCCAGAATACGGATTGCGGATGTCACATCACCTGCAAGAACTTTACGTAAAAGTCTGCTGAACACTTCTGTATCCACCGCACCAAGCACTTCCAGCACTTTATCGTAAGTAAGCGTCTGACCCAGATAAAAAGCAATACACTGATCCAGAAGGCTTAACGCATCTCGCATGGAACCGTCTCCGGCTTTTGCCACATAGCGGACTGCTTTTTCCTCCGTTTCCACTCCTTCGATCTTCAGAAGCTCTGAAAGTCGTGCTGCGATCGTATCGATCGTGATTCTGTGAAAATCGTATCTCTGGCATCTGGACAGGATCGTGATTGGAATCTTGTGTGCTTCTGTCGTTGCCAGAATGAAGATTACGTAAGACGGCGGTTCCTCCAGGGTCTTCAAAAGAGCATTGAATGCTCCTGTAGAAAGCATATGCACCTCATCGATGATATACACTTTATATCGTCCTTCTGTCGGACGGTACGTCACTTCTTCACGAATCTCACGGATATTATCTACACCGTTATTTGATGCAGCATCAATCTCGATCACATTCATGGAAGTGCCGGCCTGAATCGCCTTACACATTTCACACTCATTACATGGACTTCCATTTACCGGATGCTCGCAGTTGACCGCTTTTGCAAGAATCTTTGCTACGGTTGTTTTACCGGTACCTCGTGTTCCGCAAAAAAGATATGCGTGTCCGATACGGTTTGCATTGATCTGGTTCGTCAGCGTGGTCACAATGTGATCCTGCCCTTTTACATCTGCAAAATTATCGGGCCTGAACTTTCGGTACAGGGCAGTATAACTCATGAATACACTCCTCTCCTGCTGCCCTCAGACTAAAAAAAGTCCTCAGGCACTAAGCCGCCGCAGGAAAACTCCCGCGGCGGTCGTTTTTTCTCTGTTATCAGTCTCCGAAACTGATGCCGATCTGTTTCGCAGCTTTGACGATCTGGTCTTTCGGTGAAACCATTTTCAGCTTACCTGCGCAGTCAGCAAGTGGAACTCTCTTGATCTTTCCGTTAATGATACCGATCATGATTCCATAATCTTCATCCAGGATCGCTTCTGCTGCACCTGCACCGATTCTTGTGGAAAGAACACGGTCATATGGACACGGCTCGCCGCCTCGCTGGATATGTCCCGGAACTGTAACACGGACTTCGCTTCCGATCACCTGATTGATCTGATCTGCGATCTCGTAGGAAACAGACGGGTATTTCTTAGATCTTGCTTCGAGTTTTTCTTTGTATTTCTTCTTCGGAAGTTCTGCGTCTTCTTTGGAAATTGCACCTTCTGCAACGGCAAGGATGGTAAAACGTTTACCTGCCTTATTACGCTTCTCGATTGCCGCACATACTTTCTTGATATCATACGGAATCTCAGGAATCAGGATGATATCTGCGCCACCCGCAATACCTGCATGAAGAGTAAGGCTTCCTACTTTATGTCCCATAATCTCAACGATAAATACACGTCCATGGGATGTTGCTGTCGTATGGATACAGTCGATCGCATTGGTCGCAATATTTACTGCACTCTGGAAACCAAAGGTCATATCTGTTCCATAGATATCGTTATCGATCGTCTTCGGCAGATGAATGATATTCAGCCCCTCTTCTCTCAGAAGATTCGCTGTCTTCTGTGTTCCGTTACCGCCAAGGATCACCAGGCAGTCCAGACACAGTTTATAATAAGTCTGCTTCATGGCCTCAACCTTATCCAGACCCTTCTCATCCGGTACTCTCATCAGTTTAAACGGCTGACGGGATGTTCCGAGGATCGTACCGCCACGGGTCAGAATTCCTGAAAAGTCTTTTGCTGTGAGCATATGATATTTTCCGTAGATCAGACCTTTATATCCATCATCAAATCCGTAAACTTCCAGATCATCAACTGCATTGGACAGAGCCTTTACAACTCCTCTCATAGTAGCATTCAGAGCCTGGCAGTCACCACCGCTTGTTAATAAACCAATTCTTTTGATCATCGTGCAATTCCTCCTTACTGTGCAACTCCTGCACATAGTGGCATGAATTACTGCTGCCTTTCGCAATAACTCATTGTTGCTTTCTATTATATAATACTTTACCCCTACTTGACAAGTATTCAAAAATCGTCTATACTTAAAGTCCGCGCAGCCGGGGAGATAGCGGTGCCCTGTACCTGCAATCCGCTACAGCAGGG
>CAVBPN010000107.1:0-2617 GCA_963597235.1 bacterium | reverse complement strand
GGAGAGGATTTTGATGGAAGTATGTCCAAGTACTGTTTTAAATTCAGATGCATCAGAAAATGTTGCCTATAACACTCCGGACTTTCCTGCATATATAAAAAAAGGACAGCTTTCAGGCTATCCTGATTTCCGTGCAGTCAGCCACTGGCATGATGATCTGGAATTTATTCTGATTTTAGAGGGACAGATGTTATATGATGTGAATGGTCAGAGTATTTCTTTGCAGACAGGTGAAGGGATTTTTGTAAACAGCCGCTGCTTTCATTATGGATATTCCGATACACATACAGAATGTCTCTTTATCTGTATTCTGTTATCCCCACTGTTACTTTCTGCAAATACTTATTTTGTAAAAAATTGTTTAAATCCACTGCTACAGAATTCTCATTTTCCTTATCAGAAACTGAACCCCTCTATTCAGTGGCAGAATTCTGTTCTTCGTGATCTTGAAATGCTTTATGAAAAAAATATGAACAAAATACAGCCATTTATTATTCTGGAAAAAACAGTTCATATTTTCCGGATGCTTGCTGAAAATATGAACTGTTTTCCAGACCATAATAAAGATACGGAGGACATTCTGCTTCTCACTGCAATGATTGGATATGTGCAGAAAAATTATGCAAATAAAATTTTGCTTAAAGATATTTCATCTTCCGGCAATTGCTGCAAAACAAAGTGTACTTCACTTTTCCAGAAATATTTAAATACTTCTCCTATGATCTATCTGAACCGTTATCGTCTGGAGAAATCTGTTTTTCTTCTTCGAAATAGCACAATGTCTGTTACTGAGATAGCATATGCCTGTGGTTTTTCAAATAGCAGCTATTTTTGTGAACTTTTTCATAAATATTATAATACAACGCCGGGAAGGTTTCGCAACAGTAATAAATAAACACCGTCTGCATAGTTTGACTTATAAATATATCCTGCTGCATTATTCTCCCATATCCCGGGCACATACCTTTAACTTTTCTCTGATCGGCAGATGATACGGACATCTTGGCTCACATTTACCACATCCGATGCAGGCTGAAGCTTTTACTTTCAGTGTGCTGTAACGTTCTTTCGCCCAGTCTGCGAGGTCATCTCTGAAGATAACCTGCAAACAGGAATACACTTGGAATATTGATTCCTACTGTACACGGTGCACAGTAGTTGCATCTGCGGCAGAAATCAGTGCCAAGCTGTTCGCGGACTTTCCCCATTTTTGAGAGTTCTTCTTCAGTAAGCGGTTCTGTATTAGAACATGCAGCCATGTTTTCATCGATCTCACGGATTTCTGCCATTCCCGGAATAACAACTGTCACATCTGGATTGGAACAGACATAACGCAATGCCAGTGTACCATCTTCGATCGCACCTCCGGCAAGTGGTTTCATATCAATAAATCCGATATTCTTCTCTGCACATTTATGAATCAGCTCAGCTCCCTGCTGCTCTACAATGTTATATGGGAACATGATTGTCTCAACCCAGTCCAGTTCCAGTGCACGTTCAAATACAGCTGTGGAATGTGCAGTCAGTCCGATATGTCCAATCTTTCCTGCAGCCTTTGCCTCCATAAGAGCCTCCAGAGCACCTCCTTCCCCGATTACCTGATCAAGCTGTTCCATACTTGGGTTATGTACCTGATAAAGATCAATATAATCTGTGCGGAAGTTTTTCAAACTTGTCTCAATATCCGCTGCCATTGCTTCTTTTGACCTGGACATGGATTTTGTCGCAAGTACAAATTTATCTCTGATTCCTTCCAGGCCGTATCCGATATACTGTTCACTGACGGTATAGCCTCTTGCAGAGTCAATATAATTGATTCCTTTCTCCATCATCTCGTGAAGCAGCTTCTTTGTGCCTTCCTCATCAATCTTCTGGATTGGAATTCCCCCAAATCCCATACGCGAAATCTTTAATCCTGTTTTTCCAAGTGTTCTGTATTCCATAATCAGCCTCTCCTTATTAAAAACACTGTATAGAAAAAATACCACCGAATCTCTCCGGTGGTATTATTACATGCTGCTGTTCTCAGCAACAATTCATTCCTATTAATTATACACGAGACAGATATTCACCTGTTCTTGTATCGATTTTCAGTTTATCTCCCTGGTTAACAAACAGCGGAACCATTACCTGTGCACCTGTTTCAACAGTTGCCGGTTTAGTAGCACCCTGTGCTGTATTTCCAGCGAATCCCGGCTCTGTTTCGATAACTTCAAGTTCTACAAACAGAGGCGGCTCGATTGCGTATACATTTCCATTCCAGGAGCAAACTTTAACAACTTCGTTTTCTTTAACGAATTTGAGAGAGTCGCCAACCTGTTCTTTAGTAAGTGCAACCTGATCATATGTTTCTGTATTCATGAAGTTGTAAAGATCTCCATCATTGTACAGATAGCTCATGTCCACACGGTCGATACGAGCCTGTGGGAATTTCTCTGTAGGACGGAAAGATTTTTCCAGTACAGCTCCTGTGATAATGTTTTTATATTTTGTTCTTACGAACGCAGCGCCTTTGCCCGGTTTTACATGCTGAAATTCAACGATCTGACATACGTTTCCTTCAATTTCGATTGTGACACCGTTTCTGAAATCACCTGCAGAAATCATTTTATTATCC
>CAVBPN010000106.1:11250-16283 GCA_963597235.1 bacterium | reverse complement strand
CGGACTTCTGGCATATAAAGACGGACTGAGCCAGCGTGAGATCGCAGAACATTTACGGATCAAGCCGCCGACCGTCAATGTGACCGTCCAGCGACTGGAAAAGGCAGGATTTCTCTACAGAGAAGCAGATGAAAAAGATCAGCGTATCTCCAGGATCTACCTGACAGAGAAAGGCAAACAGGCAAAGGAAAATGGCATGAAAAAAGTGAAAGAGAATGAAAGGATTCTCCTCAGCGGTCTCAGCGATGCAGAACTTTGCCTTTTGAGAAGAATGTTGGAGCAGATCACGGAGAATATTGATAAGATACCGGGCAGCTCCGGAAAAATGACACAAAGAAAGTGAGGCAGCAAAAGTGATCAAACTGATGAAGTATCTGAAAAAATCAGCAGGCTATGTAGTTCTGATCATAGCCCTTCTGTTTCTTCAGGCATACTGCGATCTGTCTTTGCCGGACTACACTTCCAAGATCGTGAATGTAGGCATCCAGCAGAGCGGTATTGAAGACAGTGTACCTGAAAAAATCAGAAAAACGTCCATGGACAGTTTGCAGCTGTTTATGGATGACGATGATAAAGAAACCGTTGACTCTTTTTATGAAGAAGATGGTGATAATCTCGTACTTAAAGAGGATATAACATCCGACGAACGAGACGAACTGAACAGTATCTTTGGTAAACCAATGATGATCGCAGCAAGCTTTTCATCCGGAAGTGATGAAGTAAATGCCATGCTTTCCCAGATGGGCGTTCCGGAGGGAACCGACCCGATGCAGGCGATCGCCATGATGCCTGAGGAAGCACTTGATGCGATGACGGAGAAGATCAGCGAGAAGATTGACAGCATGCAGGATTCCATCATTACGCAGGCCGGTGTTTCCTATGTGAAGAGCGAATATGAGGAACTGGGTGAGGATGTCGATGCGATCCAGATGCATTACATCAAAGTATCCGGTGTCAAGATGCTTGGCATGGCACTGGTAACAATGCTCTGTGCGATCTGTGTCGTATTCCTTTCTTCCAGAGTGGCAGCAGCACTTGGCCACGATCTGAGAAATGCTGTGTACCGTAAGGTTATCACCTTTTCAAGTCGTGAATACCATAAGTTTTCTACAGCATCCCTGATAACCCGTTGTACAAATGATATCCAGCAGGTGCAGCAGGTAATGACAATGCTTTTCCGTATCGTCCTTTATGCACCAATCCTCGGTATCGGAGGTGTGATCCGTGTACTTAGAACCGATTCTTCCATGACCTGGATCCTTGGTCTGGCAGTCGGACTGATACTGGCTGTCATTATCGTTCTGTTCCAGGTGGCAATGCCGAAGTTTACTGCATTACAGACACTGGTCGATAAACTGAACCTGGTAACACGTGAGATCCTCACAGGTATCCCGGTCATCCGTGCATTCAGCCGTGAGAAACATGAAGAAGAACGTTTCGAAGAAGCAAACGCACGACTGACAAAGACCAACCTGTTTGTCAACAGATGTATGACATTCATGATGCCGACTATGATGCTGATCATGAACGGTGTTTCTGTACTGATCATTTACAGCGGTGCCTATGCCGTTGATAACGGAACCATGCAGGTAGGTAATGTTATGGCATTCATCCAGTATGCAATGCAGATCATCATGTCATTCCTGATGATTACGGCCATGTCCATCATGCTCCCGAGAGCAAACGTGGCAGCACTTCGTATCAACGATGTCCTCAAGACAAAAGTAAGTGTTACAGATCCGGAAAATCCGGTTCAGCCAGCCGAAAATGTCAAAGGAACCGTAGAATTCGACCATGTAAGCTTTGCTTATCCGGAAGCAGGTGAGAATGTCCTGACTGACATTTCCTTCAAGGCAGAGAAGGGTGAGACGGTCGCCATCATCGGAAGTACCGGAAGCGGAAAGAGTACTCTTGTGAATCTGATCCCTCGTTTCTACGATGTGACAGAAGGTAAAGTCCTTGTGGACGGTATTGATGTCCGTGATATGACCCAGAAAGAAGTCAGATCCAGACTTGGATATGTGCCACAGAAGGGAGTACTTTTCTCAGGTACGATCGATTCCAACATCCGTTATGGTAAGACGGATATTTCAGAAGCAGAAGTAAAAGAAGCCGCAGAAGTTGCACAGGCAACCGAGTTTATCGAGACAAAACCGGAGAAATACACATCCCCGATCGCACAGGGAGGAACCAACGTATCCGGCGGACAGAAGCAGAGACTTTCGATCGCGAGAGCGATTGCCAAGAAACCGGAGATCTTTATTTTTGACGACAGCTTTTCCGCACTGGACTTCAAGACAGACAGTACTCTGCGTAAAGCACTCAAAGCACATACAAAAGATGCGACAACGATCATTGTTGCACAGCGTATCAGCACGATCCTGAATGCAGACAAGATTATTGTCCTGGATGACGGACATATGGCCGGCATCGGTTCTCACAAAGAGCTGATGAAGAACTGTGAAGTTTATCGCCAGATCGCAATGAGTCAGCTGTCAGAGGAGGAATTGGCATGAGTGAGCAGAGACGACGTGGACCGATGGGCGGTCATGGAAGAGGCATGCGCCCGACGGAAAAAGCAAAAGACTTCAAAGGCGCGATGGGAAAACTGTTCCACTACATGGGACGCTATAAACTGCGTTTTGTGATGGTGTTCATTTTTGCGATCGCAGGAACGATTTTTAATATCGCAGGACCAAAGATCCTTGGTAAAGCGACGACAGAACTTTATACAGGTCTGGTTGCCAAGGTAAACGGAACCGGAGGCATTGATTTCACGAAGATCGGAACGATCCTTCTGTGGACACTGGGACTGTATGTGGCAAGTGCATGCTTCTCCTTTATTCAGGGATGGATCATGACCGGGATCTCCAATGATGTGACATACAATCTACGTAAAGATATCTCAAAGAAGATCAACAAACTGTCTCTGAATTATTTCGAGAGCAGAACAAACGGTGAGATTCTCTCCCGTGTAACGAACGATGTCGATACACTGCAGATGAGCCTGAACCAGAGTTTAACTCAGCTTATCACATCTGTGACAACTCTGATCGGTGTATTTATCATGATGCTGTCCATCAATGTGTGGATGACACTGGCAGCACTTCTGATCCTGCCGGTTTCCATGTTTATCATCCAGGCGGTGATGAAACATTCACAGAAATACTTCCAGGCACAGCAGAATTATCTTGGTGCAGTCAACGGTCAGATCGAAGAAAACTTTGGCGGACATGACGTAGTAAGAGTATTCAACAAAGAAAACGATGTTCTGGAAGAATTCGAAAAAGACAACAGGAAACTTTATGAATCTGCATGGAAATCACAGTTTTTCTCAGGAATGATGATGCCAATCATGCAGTTTGTCGGAAATCTTGGCTATGTGATGGTAGCACTGCTTGGTGGAATCTTTGTAATCAAAGGTTCGATCGAAGTCGGTGATATTCAGTCATTCTTCCAGTATATCCGTAACTTTACACAGCCGATGCAGCAGATCGCACAGGTAACCAACCTTCTGCAGTCATCCGCAGCGGCATCCGAGCGAGTATTTGAATTCCTCGAAGAAGAGGAAGAAGTACAGCAGCCGGAACATCCGGATTCTATCGAAGGTCTGAATGGAAATGTACAGTTCGAGCATGTAGAGTTCGGTTACAACCCGGATAAGATCATCGTTCATGACTTTTCCGCAGATGTGTATGACGGTCAGAAGATCGCGATCGTAGGTCCGACCGGAGCCGGTAAGACCACCATGGTCAAACTTCTGATGCGTTTCTACGATGTGAATAAAGGTGCGATCAAGGTAGACGGACACGATGTCAGAAACTTCAACCGAAGCGAACTTCATGAGATGTTTGGCATGGTGCTCCAGGATACCTGGCTGTTCTCCGGAACAATTATGGAAAACATCCGTTACGGCCGACTGGATGCAACAGATGAGGAAGTGATCGCAGCAGCAAAAGCCGCACATATCCACAACTTCATCATGCAGCAGCCGGGTGGATACCAGATGGTGCTGGATGAAGAGACCAGTAACATTTCCCAGGGACAGAAACAGCTTCTTACGATCGCAAGGGCAATCCTTGCGGACAACAAGATCCTGATCCTTGATGAAGCGACATCCTCTGTCGATACGAGAACAGAAATGCAGATCCAGAAAGCGATGGATAACCTGATGAAAGGACGAACCAGTTTCGTTATTGCCCACAGACTTTCCACGATCAAGGATGCAGACCTGATCCTTGTTATGAAGGATGGAGACATCATCGAGCAGGGTAACCATGAAGAACTGCTTGCAGCAAAAGGCTTCTATGCAGATCTTTACAACAGCCAGTTTGACAATGGTTCTTCGGAACTTTGTTCATAGTGGAATAGATAATTCAAAAATTTTAGCCAGTGAAAAAGGCGGCTGTCTGACAGGAGAACCTCTTGTCAGCGGCGGCCTTTTTCGATATAATAAATATTTACAGTTGGTGAACAGAACCGGAAATAAGCCGGTTACAACTGACTGTAGTATCTGTGATAAGATAAACAGGATCACAGCAAAATAAATGATGATTGGTTGATGAGTTATGACAAATATAGAAAACGGCAGAGAGTATCTGAAGCATGTGCTGGACTGTCTCTGTACAAGGCTTGCCGAGATCAATCAGGCAATCCTCGAAGGTGAAAAAGAAATCGAGGATATGCATGAATATTACTGGGAAAATTATACGGAGATGGACGAGTATGGTTACGAAAACTACGATAACCAGCAGGCTCTTTTTCATCAGATGCATGCGAATGAAGAACAGTTCCTTCTTCGGAAACGTTTTAAGAAGATGTTAGATTCCCCGTTTTTCGGACGTGTGGATTTTCAGTATGACGGAGATGATGAACCGGAGATTTTTTATATCGGAATCGGGAACCTTTCCGAGAACGCCGGACATCGTCCGCTGGTTTATGACTGGAGAGCTCCGGTCAGCGGCCTGTTTTATGATTATGATAAGGGACCGGCATCTTATGAGGCACCATCCGGGACGTTTACGGGAGAAATC
>CAVBPN010000106.1:9970-11240 GCA_963597235.1 bacterium | reverse complement strand
GCAGTACAAGATCCGCCGTGGAAAGATGCTCTATGAATTTGAGAGTGATGTGAAAATCGATGATGAGATTCTGGGAGCAGAGCTTGGAAGTAAAGGTGAAGTACAGCTTAAGAATATCGTCCGCACGATTCAGAAAGAGCAGAATGCGATCATCCGTAATACACAGGATAAGATCATGGTGATCCAGGGAGCTGCCGGAAGTGGTAAGACTTCTGTAGCCCTTCACAGGATTGCATATCTTCTCTATCACGACAGAGAGAATCTGAAATCTTCGAATGTACTTGTTCTTTCACCGAATGGTGTATTTGCAGATTATATCTCTCATATCCTTCCGGAACTTGGCGAAGAAAATATCCGTGAGATGAGTTTTGATCTGTTTGCCTATAAAGAACTGAAGGGAATCGCGGCAGACTGCGATGACAGGTATGACCAGATTGAGCGTGCAATATTGAATCCGAAATCACAGGAACTGTGTCGGAAGAAACAGTCAGCAGAATTTGCCGGCCGACTGGACGCTTATATGCTAGGTCTGGAAGAGGAACTTATGAATTTCAGGGATGTGGAATATAAAGGCTGCACTCTGAAAGAAAAAGAGATCATTGATCTTTTTTATTTCAAATTTCTGGATATTCCGCTGCTTTCCAGAATGGAAGCAGTCGCAGAATATTTTATTGACCAGGTGGAGACACTGAGGGACAGAGATCTTGTAGATGAAGAAAAGGAAGAACTGACGGAGCGGTTCTTACGCATGTATGAGACAAGAGACTGCTACGTACTTTACAGCCGTTTCCTTGAACGGGAGGGATATAAAGCGCTTCCGAGAATTCCGGTTGAAAAGAGAAAGCTTCGCTATGAAGATGTTTATCCGGTACTTTATATGAAATATTCCCTGTTCAGATGTCAGGGACATCATGGAATCAAGCATGTGGTCGTCGATGAGATGCAGGATTATTCCTGGATCCAGTTTGTTCTTCTTAAGAAACTGTTCCCGTGCAGAATGACGATCCTTGGGGATAAGGCCCAGACGATGGAGGAGAAGCAACAGGACGTACTGACATTTCTGCCGAAGATCTTTGGCAGAGATATCCGTAAGATTGTGATGAATCGGAGTTATCGTAATACGATGGAGATTGCACAGTATGCGAATCAGCTTACCGGAATTTCTGATATTGAGCTGTTTGAACGTCACGGAGAGGCAGTTGAGGCGAAAAGCTTTAAGAGTCTGGAAACTGCCCTGGATACGATACTTGAGAAATGGGAGCAGCACAGA
>CAVBPN010000106.1:5246-9814 GCA_963597235.1 bacterium | reverse complement strand
GCACAGAGAAGACTATGAGACAGAAGCGCTGATCCTGTTTACGGAAAAAGAAGCAGAGCATGCATTTCTGTATCTGGAAGAAAAACTGAAAGCAAAGGATCCGGATGGCGAATATCAGCTTACTTATATGAACCGTGACAGCCAGAATTTCAAAAAAGGTCTGACTGTAACAACATTTTATCTTGCAAAAGGTCTTGAGTTTGATCAGGTATTTGGCATATTTAAAGCGGAAGAGAACAGTGGGCTTAAAATGCAGGCAAAATACATCACAGCGACAAGAGCATTGCATGAACTGCATATGTATGAGGTATAATGACTGTCATGAAGTTGAAAAATGTTGACATTTTTGTAATAAAATTGTAAAATATAGACTGCTGTTTACAGGAGCCTGATCAGGTTGCTGTGAGTGGAATAAACAGAAACACATAACCATATTAAGGAGGTTATTATGAGAAATAAAAGATTACTTGCAATTTCAGCAATAGCGATATCAGCATCTGTTTTTATGACAGCATGCAGCTTTGGTGGAGATACAAAAAAGAATGACACAACGGATACCGCACAGGTAACCGAGACACCGACACCGGAGGTAACAGAAGCACCGACGGAAACACCGACACCGACGATCGCACCGAATGTACAGAGTACGACTTATACATCCGCAGATAAGACGATCGCGATCAACCTTCCGGATGCTACATGGGCAAATAAAACGGATGAGACAGATATGCTCAGTTTCGAATCCCCGGATCAGGGAAATATCCTGATTCTGCACGGACAGGGCGAGGATACCATGGCAGCGACTGTTATCCCGAGCACACAGGATATGGCAGTATCTCTGGAACAGGCCGACGGTGATAAAGTCAACGGAACAGATTTCGAACTTCAGGACTATACAACGAATGATGTCAACGGAATCGGTGTATACAGTTATACAACAAAAATGCTGAATACGGATAAGAGTAACGGAAATCTTTACGTTGTTCATAAAGTCTTTGCAAATGATACAGAGTATTATACAATTGACGCCGGAGTAAAGACAGAAGAAGCACTTGCTTCTGTGAAAGCAGCGGTAGAGTCCTTCCAGATCCTTGGTGATTCCACACTGAAAGAGGCAGCTCCACAGCAGGCACCGATCGAAAATACAGCATCGGCTGATACAAATAATGGTGATGCAGCCGCTCAGCCGGCCGCTGATGCAAATGGCGCTTCCGCAGATGCAGCACAGACAGACGGAAGCACAGATGGAACTACAGACGCAGCCGCAGCCGCAGCAGATACCGGCAGTGATAATTCCGGAGCCACAACAAATTCCGGTGGATTTACAGAAGAACAGCTGACAAATACAGATGAGACAAGAACACTGTATCGTAACTCTGACGGACATCCGCTTGTAATCACACCGGATGGAAACGGAAACTGGGTTGATTCCGATGGAAATGTTTACAACTTCATCGATGAGCAGGATGCATACGATGCAGACGGAAACAGCTACTACTGGCACGGAGAAGCAGCAGACGTATATTATATGCCTGTACAGTAAATTATACATGTTGATTTAAAACGTAATTAAGATTATTATAAAAAGGCAGGTGAGAGATCATCTGCCTTTTTAAACAGGATGCGGAAATTAAAGATGAAAATCTGCTTTATTGCAGTAACAACAATAAAGAGGGAGAAAAATATGAGTGCATATGAGAAATTTGCGCAGGTCTATGACCTGTTCATGGATAATATTGATTATGAAGGCTGGGCGGATTATATCACGGATCGCCTGAAAGAATACGACATCAAAGACGGACTGGTCCTGGAACTTGGATGCGGAACCGGAACAATGACAGGATTGCTTGCAGCCAGGGGTTATGATATGATTGGTGTGGACAATTCTGAGGAAATGCTTGCAGAGGCAATGGAAAAAAGAGTGGAATCCGGACAGGATATCCTGTACCTTCTGCAGGATATGCAGGAATTTGAACTGTATGGCACCGTGAGGGCGATAGTGAGTGTCTGTGACAGTCTGAATTATATTACAGACAGAGACGAGCTGCGTCATGTGTTCGAGCTGGTCAATAATTATCTGGATCCGGAGGGAATCTTCCTGTTTGATATGAATACTGTACATAAGTACCGGGATCTTATGGGAGATACCACGATTGCAGAAAACCGTGAAGAGGGAAGTTTTATCTGGGACAACAGCTTTGATGAGGAAGAAAGCCTTAACTATTATGAACTGGCTGTTTTTCTTCCGAGAGAAGACGGGCTGTATGAGAAAGCCGAAGAGGTGCATTGCCAGAAAGCATATCCGCAGGAAGAAATTGAGACACTGATCAGGGAGGCAGGAATGGATCTTCTGGCAGTGTATGATGCATATACGATGAAACCGGCTACCGAAGAGAGTGAGAGACTTTTCTTCGTAGCACGTGAAAAAGGAAAACAGAAGCAATTAGAGTTAATAAGAAACAATAAGAAATAAAGAGAGGTAAGTATTTTATGAAAGATTATATTGTAAGAGCAATTGCGGCGGACAGCCAGATCCGTGCGTTTGCGGCAGTTACGACTGAAACGGTAGAGACAGCAAGACAGGCCCATAATACCAGTCCGGTAGCAACAGCAGCGCTTGGCCGTCTGCTTACAGCAGGAACTATGATGGGTGTCATGATGAAAGGTGATAAAGATATCCTGACACTTCAGGTAAAGGGCGATGGTCCGATTCAGGGAATTACCGTAACCGCAGATTCAAAAGGACGTGTGAAGGGATATGTCGGAAATCCGGAAGTTATTATCCCGGCTAATGCAAAAAGAAAACTGGATGTATCAGGAGCAGTCGGAAACGGTTTCCTTCAGGTCATTAAAGACATGGGATTAAAAGAACCATATGTCGGACAGGTTGCACTGCAGACAGGCGAAATTGCGGAAGATCTGACTTACTATTTTGCGGCAAGCGAGCAGGTACCGTCAGCGGTTGGTCTTGGTGTCCTGATGAATAAAGACAATACTGTTCGTCAGGCTGGTGGATTTATTGTACAGGTTATGCCGTTCGCAGAAGAGGCAACGATCGCAAAACTGGAAGAAAACGTTCAGAAAATCCAGTCCGTAACAACACTTCTGGAGCAGGGACACACACCGGAGAGTCTGCTTGAACAGGTACTTGACGGTTTTGATATTGAGATCAATGACACGATTCCTACTGAATTTTACTGTAACTGCAGTAAAAGCCGTGTGGAGCGTGCACTGATCAGTATTGGACGAAAAGAACTGAACGAACTGATTCAGGAAGGAAAAGATGTAGAACTGAACTGCCATTTCTGTAATACAAACTATACATTCAGCGTGGAAGAATTAAAAGAAATTCTCAGAAAGTGCAAATAGGAGGAAAAAGCTGTGAAAGACGGTTTTATCAAGGTAGCTGCCGGAACACCGGATGTCCGGGTGGCAGACTGTGAATTTAATGCAACAGAGATCATTCGTATGGTACATGAGATGGAAACTGAGGGAGCCAAGGTCATGGTATTTCCGGAGCTCTGTATCACTGCCTACACCTGCGGAGACCTGTTCTGGCAGGAAAATCTTCTGGAAGAAGCAAAGGTACAGCTGGTTCGTATTGCAGAGGAGACATCTGATGTAGACGCGATCATTTTTGTAGGTCTTCCGCTGGAATATAACGGTAAACTCTATAATGTGGCGGCAGGACTGAACCACGGTGAGATCCTTGGATTTGTACCGAAGATCTATCTGCCGAACTACAATGAATTTTATGAGGCAAGATACTTTACTTCCGGAGAAAAACTTGACGGAACCGTGCATATCGACAGAGATGCATATAACGAACGCTACGGAGAAGACACAGATTCTGAAAATGTGGAATTTGAGATTGAGATGGCTGAGTTTGACGGTTTTGAAGAGTTGGAAGAGATTGAAGAGGACGATCCGGATTATGCAGATGCGGATGAAGACGAAGAAAATCTGTATGAGGAAGATATCTGGATTTCGCCGAATACGATCTTTACCTGTGAGGAGATACCGAAACTCCAGATCGCAGCAGAAATCTGTGAAGATCTCTGGGTACCGAATCCGCCAAGTGTTGCGCATGCATATCATGGTGCAAATCTGATTGTCAACCTGTCTGCAAGTGATGAAGTCGTTGGAAAGGATTCTTATCGTAAGAGCCTTGTGAGTGCACAGTCAGCAAGACTTCTCTGTGGTTATATTTATGCGACTGCGGGAGAAGGTGAGTCTACACAGGATGTAGTTTATGGCGGACAGAATCTGATCGCTGAGAATGGAACGATACTTGCCGAGAGTAAACGTTTTGTGAATGGTGTGATCTATGCAGACCTTGATATCCATCGTCTGGATAATGAAAGAAGAAGAATGACGACCTGTCAGTTTGCACCGGATCTTGCTCCGGACGGACAGGATATCAGTTATAACGAAGCTCCGTTCACTCTTGATCAGGAAGAGACAGAACTTACCCGTAAATTTGACTCCAGACCGTTTGTACCGGGGATAAAAGAAGAAAGAGAGCGCCGTTGTGATGAGATTTTAAATATTCAGGCGATGGGACTTAA
>CAVBPN010000106.1:2230-5236 GCA_963597235.1 bacterium | reverse complement strand
CTGCCAGAATGCCGTGATCGGTCTTTCCGGCGGACTGGATTCCACACTGGCACTTCTTGTTACCGTGCGTGCATTTGATATGCTTGGTATGGACAGAAGTAAGATCACGGCAGTGACAATGCCATGCTTCGGAACAACAGACAGAACTTATAACAATGCATGCAGCTTAAGTGAATGTCTTGGCGCAACCCTGAAAGAAGTAAACATCCGCGAGGCGGTAAACCTTCATTTTCGTGATATCGGACATGATCCGGAAGTACATGATGTTACTTATGAAAATGGCCAGGCACGTGAACGTACACAGATTCTGATGGATATTGCAAACCAGTCCGGTGGTATCGTGATCGGAACCGGTGACCTTTCAGAACTTGCACTCGGATGGGCGACCTACAACGGTGACCATATGTCCATGTATGCAGTAAATGCGTCTGTTCCGAAGACGCTTGTACGTCATCTGGTAAGATATTACGCGGATACCTGCGAGGATAAGAAACTTGCGGAGATCCTTCTGGATATTCTGGATACTCCGGTAAGCCCGGAACTTCTGCCGCCGAAAGACGGTGTGATCTCTCAGAAGACAGAAGATCTGGTCGGACCATATGAATTGCATGATTTCTTCCTGTATTATATGCTTCGCTGGACATTCCCGCCGAAAAAGATCTTCCGTCTGGCACAGAATGCGTTTGCCGGAGAATACGATGATGAGACGATACTGAAATGGCTGAAGACTTTCTATCGAAGATTTTTCATGCAGCAGTTTAAACGTTCCTGTCTGCCGGATGGTCCGAAGGTCGGAAGCGTTGCAGTATCACCACGAGGAGATCTCAGAATGCCGAGTGATGCATGTGCAACTCTGTGGATGAAAGAACTGGATCAGATCCGTACCTGAAAAAACTGATCAGTTCATAAAAAATGTAACCGTACAGGAGCTTTTAGTAGATGCTCTGGTAACTTGTTGCCGAGTAGTTCACTTGTTTTCTGCTTTGGCGACAGCTTCATCAATCGCATGTATCAGCATAAGGGCAGTATATTTCTGATCGCTTGCGTATTCCAGGTTATCCAGTGACTGGGTGGAGTAGATCTGGCCTGACAGAGAATCCAGAACAGGTTCCACCAGTGGGAACATGGCAGAGGTGCTTTCACTTAAATTGGAAAGATGAATGGATTTTATCTGATCCTGGTCTACGGTTACTTCTACATCGAAAGTGTTATTGTTCAGATGAATCGAAGTACGGTATATTCCAGGCGTATATTTTGAAACGGCATCGGAAGATGCCGTTTCTGATTTTCCGGAACCAAACATGAGAAAGACCACCACACCCAGAATAACGAGGAGCAGCAGAAAGATTCCTGTATAGATGACTTCTTTCATATGTAGAACAACGATTTTGGTTTTGGAACTCATGGATAGGGCCTCCTGACTCTTCATTATGGATTTTGTGTGGATAGTTACGCATGGTTCCATACAGGATAAGATAACCCGGTAACTCTGATTCTGTATATCTTATTACAATTTGCCCGGATTTATGTTAAATTAAAAGAAATTATTTTGTTAGAGAAACTGATTGAAAAAAATTTATTTTATTGCAGGGAGGACTCGTATGTCACTTCAGTTTATTATAGGAAATTCCGGCGCGGGAAAATCTTTTACTGCTTATCAGAACGTGATCCGTGAAGCAATCGATCATCCGGAAAAAATGTTTTATGTCATTGTTCCGGAGCAGTTTACGATGCAGACGCAGAAGACTCTGGTTGAGATGCATCCGCAAAAAGGAATTCTGAATATTGATGTCCTGAGTTTTGAACGACTGGCTTACCGCGTATTTGAAGAAGTGGGCGGAGATACCCGTAAGGTACTCGAGGAAACCGGAAAAAACATGATTCTTCAGAAAATGGTGCAGATGAATCAGAAGAATCTGATCTACCTGAAAAATCAGATGAAGAAATCAGGATATCTGGATGAAGTGAAATCACTGATCTCTGAATTCATGCAGTATGAAGTCCATGAAGAAGAGCTGGATAAGATGATCAAGGATGCATCTGACAGGCCGCTTCTGCAGATGAAACTGAAAGATGTGGCTGTCCTTTATCAGGCTTTTCGAGAATATCTTTCTGACCATTTTATGACGGCAGAGGAAGTACTGGAAGTTCTGGCAAAAGAAATCCCATTTTCTGAAAAATTAAAGGGAAGTACCGTCGTGCTGGATGGCTACACCGGGTTTACCCCGGTACAGCATACCGTTATCCGGGAACTTCTTGCTGTCTGTGAGCGCGTATCCGTTACCGTGACGATGGATGTCAGAGAGCAGCTGCTTGCAAAAGGAAAACCACATGAACTGTTTTATATGAGCCATAAAATGATCCGCTCACTTTCAGAATTTACAAGGGATATGGAAGAGCCAGTCTGGATAAAACCTGGCAGTGAGTCCAGATTTGCAGATGCTCCTGCACTGAATTTCCTGGAGCAGAATCTGTTTCGTTATCACAGAAAAACTTATGAAAAAGAGCAGGATGAGGTGCAGATCTTTCAGGCGGGAAATCCGGAAAGAGAGATGGAGGAGACGGCAAGGAGAATCAGCAGGCTGATCCGTGAGAAGGAATATCGTTATGGACAGATTGCCGTCATTACAGGGAATCTGGAGGAGTACGGAAGCATTGCCCGTCATGTATTTGAGGATGCGGGAATCCCTTTTTTTGTAGATGAGAAACATTCGGTACTGATGAATCCGTTTGTAGAGTATCTGCGGGCTGCTCTCGATATGGTTGTGCAGGGATTCAGTTATGAGAGTGTTTTTCGTTATCAGCGGTGCGGAATGTCTGATCTTTCGCGCAGAGAAGTGGATATCCTGGAAAATTATGTGATCGCACTTGGTATCCGTGGATTTCGTAAGTGGAAGGAAACATGGGTGAGAATCTACAGGGGCATGGATCCGGCTGCCATCATGGAAATCAATGAGATCAGGGAACGGTTTGTGGAGGAGATTCAGGAACTGGCAGAAGGTTTTT
>CAVBPN010000106.1:0-2220 GCA_963597235.1 bacterium | reverse complement strand
TCGGGAAAAAAGAAGACGATCAGAGAATACAGCAGATATCTGTATGATTTTATCGTAAAGAGTCATGTACAGGAAAAACTGAAACAACAGGAACTGACCTTTAAGGCGCAGGGCGACCGTGCCATGGAAAAAGAATATACGCAGATTTATGGAATCGTTATGGAACTGCTGGACAAAATGGTCAGCATCCTTGGTGAGGAGACTGTCGCACCGGAGGAATTCCGACAGCTTCTGGAAACCGGCATGACACAGGCAAAAGTGGCACTGATTCCGCCGGGAGTAGACCAGGTTCTGATCGGTGATATGGAAAGAACACGTCTGAAAGATATCCGGGCACTGTTCTTTGTCGGAGTCAATGAAGGCTGCATTCCGAAAAATACGGAGTCCGGTGGAATCCTTACAGAGATGGACAGAGATTTTTTTGGAGGACAGGGAATCGAACTGGCACCGGGACCAAAAGAACTGATGAATATGCAGCGTTTTTATCTGTACCTGAATCTGACAAAACCCTGCGAAAAACTAATACTTTCCTATAGCCAGTCAAATGGTAAAGGAGAAGCGGTGGGACCGGCTTTTCTGATCCGTACGATACAGATGCTTTTTCCGAAGATACGTACAGAGCGCGCAGAGGAACCGGAAGATGAACTGGAACTTCTGGAAACGCCAAATACATCGGTCGGATATTTGCTGGAAAATCTGACCAATGAAGAAAAACGTAAAGAGAATCCGCTGTTTGCCGAGCTTTACAGCTGGTATCTAAACAGTCCGAAATATCGTACAGTAGCAGAAAAACTGACGGATGCGGCATTTCTTCATAAGCCGGTGGACCAGATCAGCAAAAGTGTGGCTAAAGTGCTATATGGCGAGATCTCTCCGAATGGAGCAACCAGACTGGAACGGTTTTCTGCCTGTGCATTTGCTCATTTTCTGAAATATGGTCTTGAAGTCACAGAACGGGCGGAGTACGAATTCAGAGCTATGGATATGGGAAATATCATTCATCAGGCACTGGAAGATTTTGCAAAAGAGCTTCGCGATAAGCAGCTGGAGTGGAGTGAACTTAAGGATGACGAACGGGACGCGATTGCAGATGCATGTCTTGATAAGGTAGCCGCAGATTATGGGAATACAATCCTTCAGAGCAGTGCGAGAAACTATTATATGATCGAACGTACAAGGCGTATTCTTCGAAGAACGGTCTGGGCACTGCAGGAACAGCTGAAGAATGGAAAATTCCGTCCGGAAGGATTTGAAGTCTCCATAGGGGGAGGCCGTATAGACCGTCTGGATGTCATGAAAGAAGATAATAAGGTTTATGTAAAGATCATTGATTACAAAACCGGAAATACTTCTTTTGACCTGGTCAGCATTTATTATGGCTTACAGATGCAGCTGGTTGTATATATGGATGCAGCGATGCAGGCAGAACAGAGAAAACATCCGGACTGTCAGATCCGACCGGCGGGAATCTTTTATTACAATGTAAAAGATCCGATGCTCCAGAAAGAAATGGAAGAAGATCTGGATGAACTGGATCCGGAGATCTTTAAAAAACTGAAAATGAATGGTCTTGTCATGGAAGACAGAAATGTGATCGAGAGTCTGGATCGGACAACGATCTCACTGCCATTGTCCTATACGACAAAGGGAGCGCTTCGAAAAGGTTCTTCCGTGGCAAGTGAGACAGAATTTGAACTTCTGGATGCTTATGTAAAGAAAAAGATTACAGATATCCGGGAATCGATACTGGACGGAAATGCGGAAGTTTCGCCTTATGAGATGGGAAACCGAAATGCCTGCACCTACTGTCCGTACCAGGGAACCTGTGGCTTTGACCGGAAGATTCCGGGATATGAATTCCGCAGACTTAAACAGTTTGCTGATGAAGAAATCTGGAAAGCATTTGCAGAGGAGGTGGAAGACTGATGGGAGTAACATGGACCGAAGAACAGCAGAAAGTTATTTCGCTTCGTGACAGAAATATTCTGGTAAGTGCCGCGGCAGGTTCCGGAAAGACAGCCGTGCTCGTACAGAGAATCTTAAGCAAGATCATGGATCCGGAGCGGCCAATCGATATTGACCGGCTTCTGATCATGACCTTTACACGTGCTGCTGCGGGAGAAATGAAAGAACGTATCTCTGCGGCGATAGATCAGACATTGTACGATAATCCGGACAATGAACATCTGCAGAGACAGGCATCACTGATCCATAATGCAC
>CAVBPN010000105.1:0-8616 GCA_963597235.1 bacterium | reverse complement strand
TTGTTCTTGTAGCCATAATAGCCTCCTTACAAGATAAATATAATTGATACGGTACTAGAATACTACGTTTTTTTACAATTTGCAATGCAAAAATTAAAGACCAGGACTTCCGGACGCATTTTCCTGACGTTTTAAAAGATTCTGGCGGAGTGCATGATGCTGTTCAAGTGACAGGTCAGGGTCAAGTGCAAGAATCTCAGCAGCAGCCTCACTTGCAGTCTTCAGGATTGTGGAATCGTTGTAAATATCACCGATTCGAAATTCCATATCGCCACTCTGCCGGATGCCGAAAAGATCTCCGGGACCACGAAGTTTCAGATCCTCGCCCGCAATGTAAAATCCGTCGTTGGATTTATTCAGGATTTCCAGTCGCTTTGAGGTAGTTTCCTCATTGGATCCCTGGATAAAAATACAGTAGGACTGGTATTCTCCTCTTCCGACACGGCCACGCAGCTGATGAAGCTGTGCCAGACCAAAACGTTCGGCGTTTTCAACCATCATGACGGTGGCATTTGGAACGTTAACACCGACTTCTACGACAGTGGTAGATACAAGAATCTGTATTTCGTTTGCGGCAAACTTATCCATGATCGCGTTTTTTTCTTTTGGTTTCATTTTTCCATGAAGAAAAGAAACGTTGATATCAGACGGAAAGATTCCCTTCAGTTTTTTTGTATAATCCAGCACATTTTCAGCATCCAGCCCTTCGCTCTCTTCTACCATCGGACAAATGATATAGGCCTGTCGTCCCTCCTGTATCTGTCGCTGGATAAAAGAATAGGCCTTGGGACGATAGGAAGTATTGACAACATAGTTCTTGATCGGAAGCCGTTTTGCCGGCAGTTCATCGATAATGGAGATGTCCAGGTCGCCATACAAAATAATTGCAAGTGTACGGGGAATCGGCGTGGCACTCATGACAAGAACATTTGGCGGATTGCCGCGGGTTGCAAGGGCCTCGCGTTGTTTAACGCCAAAACGGTGCTGCTCATCTGTAACGACAAGTGCAAGATTATGATATTCTACTTTTTCCTGGATCAGTGCATGGGTGCCGATGATGATCTGAGCCTCGCCGGAAGCAATCTCCTGATAAATCTTCCGCTTTTCTTTTACGGTATTAGAGCCGGTCAGCAGGACTGTTCTGAAATTCAGTCCCTGTTCTTCCTGAAGTTTCAGAAAACCTTCGTAGTGCTGTCTGGCGAGAACTTCGGTCGGGGCCATAAGTGCGGCCTGATAGTTATTCTCACAGGCAAGGATCATGGCAAGAAAGGCGATGATCGTCTTTCCGCTTCCGACATCTCCTTGTACCAGACGGGACATCAGAGCCAGACCGGACATGTCACGCTCTATTTCATGCCAGGTATTTAACTGAGCACCGGTCAGCGAATATGGCAGATTTTCAATGATCTGTTCTGTTGTCCAGGTTTTGTGGATTGGAAAACAGTTGGGTGTCTCTTCGTTTTTTTCTTTCAGCATCTGAACAGAAAGGATAAACAGAAGAAATTCATCAAAAACGAGTCGCTTTCGGGACAAAAGCAGTTCGTCCATATTCTTTGGAAAATGAATGGTGCGCAGGGCATAATTGATGTCCGCAAGCTCATAATGTTCCCGGATCTCTTCAGGAAGAAATTCACTGTACATAGGAAGATCTTTCAAAAGTTGATGGATCATTTTCGTGACTGTCTTATTAGAGAGTCCGCCGGTCAAACCATATACCGGCTGCAAACTGTGAAGAATCTCTTCATAGGCAGCGGGAGTAAAAACTTCCGGGTGTTCTATTTCAAGACGGGACTGTTTTCGGACAACACGTCCACGAAAAACAAACTGGCTGCCTTTTTTAAGAACAGTCCGAAGATACGGCATATTAAACCATACAACAGGAAGTTTTCCGGAGGAGTCACATACAGTTGCAGTAATGATTTGCCTGCCTTTTGCAGAAGTAACATAAACGCCGGAACATACCGCAGCGGAGACGGCTTTTACCGTCCCCTCTTCCAGATCTGCGATATCTACCGGCGCTTCAAATGCGTCATAATTTCTGGGATAATAGTGAAGAAGATCATCGGTATCATAGACACCAAGCTTAAAGAAAAGCTTTTCTGTTTTCTCTCCTATACCTTTTAATGTTCGTAAACTGTCTCCCATTGCTTTACTCTACAGATATAATATAGTAGTAAATTGGCTGTCCGCCATTATTGACCTCAACTTCGCAGTCCGGATATTTCTCTTCCAGCATTGCTGCAAGGTCCTCTGCTTTTTCTTCGGAAGCATCAGAACCATAATAAATACTGATTACTTCTGCATCATCAGTCATCATGGCTTCTACGGTTGATACAGCAACATCTTCTTTACCGCTTCCTACTGCGAGGATACCTTTATCGCCGATTCCCATGATATCACCCTCATGGATCTCTTTATCTTCAATGCGGGTATCACGTACGGCATAGGTGATCTGACCAGTGTGTACACGGGAAATGGCATCTGTCATTTCTTCTGTGTTTTCTTCGTCAGTCTTCTCAGGAACAAAGCTGATCAGAGCAGTTACGCCCTGAGGAATCGTCTTTGTCGGAATAACGATGATCTTCTTGTCTTCGGTGAGATCACGAGCCTGGTTTGCTGCCAGGATGATATTTTTATTATTCGGAAGAATATAGATGGTCTTTGCATTGACTTTATCAATGGCATTCAGCATATCTTCGGTACTTGGATTCATCGTCTGGCCGCCTTCGATCAGGTAGTCAACACCAAGTTCCTTAAAGATATCGGTAAGACCTGCTCCGGCAGATACGGCAATAAATCCGGTTTCCTTTGGCGGAGTCTGCGGTTTTTCTTCTGCCTGTTGTTTTGCAAGTTTTTCTGCGTCTTTGATCAGTTTTTCCTGATGCTCTTCACGCATATTATCAATCTTCATACGGGAAAGTGCACCGTAAGTGAGCGCACGCTCAATTGCCTGTCCCGGATGATTCGTGTGTACATGTACTTTTACAATTTCATCATCTGCTACAAGAACGATAGAATCACCGATGGAAGTAAGGAAATCTTTGAAAGAATGTTCTTCCTCGACCGGCATTGGTTTATTCAGAAGGATGATGAATTCTGTGCAGTATCCGAATTTGATGTCGGCTTCTGCCTGCGGGGAAATCTTAGTTACTGTAGCACCGGTCGGTTTCTCGAATTCAGAGTAATCTACTTCTTTACCAAGGAAACCGTCGATTGCACCACGAAGAACTTCAAGAAGTCCCTGTCCGCCGGAATCGACAACACCTGCTTCTTTTAATACAGGAAGCATCTCCGGTGTACGGGAAAGGGTATATTCTGCATGATCGAACACTTCTTTGAAAAATGCTTCCAGCTCTTCTGCTTCCGGAGCAAGTTCAGCAGCTTTAAGAGCAGCTTCTTTTGCTACGGTAAGGATGGTTCCTTCTTTCGGTTTCATAACAGCTTTATATGCGGTCTCAACAGCACGCTCCATGGCAGCTGCGATCGCAAGAGCATCCAGTTCGCTGGATTTCTTAACACTCTTTGTAAATCCGCGAAGAAGCTGGGAAAGGATTACACCGGAGTTTCCGCGGGCTCCGCGAAGGGAACCGGAAGAAATAGCTTTTGCCAGTGTCTCCATATCCGGATCTGTCAGCACACCTACTTCTGTAGCAGCAGACATGATCGTCATTGTCATATTTGTACCTGTATCTCCGTCTGGGACAGGAAATACATTTAATTCATTGATCCATTCTTTTTTGGCTTCCAGGTTCTTGGCACCGGCCAGAAACATTCTGGAAAGTACTTTGGCATCTATGGTTTTTATGTTCACCACAAGTTCCTCCTCTGACATTTAATCGATGGCGCGTACGCCCTCCACATAGATGTTGATCTTTTCAATTTCCATACCGGTGAAATCTTCAACTTTATATTTTACATTGCTGACAAGGTTGTCTGCAATTGTGCTGATATTAACTCCATATGCAACGATTACATGGAAGTTCAGGCGGATCCTGTTGTCTTCTGTGATCGTGACACTGATGCCGTGTTTCAGGCTGTCCCTGCGAAGAAGTTTGACCAGTCCGTCTTTCATACTGACAGCTGCCATTCCAACAATACCGAAACATTCTACAGCAACACTTCCTGCATAGGTGGCAATTACGTCTGTATCAATGACGATTTGTCCTAATCCGGAATCTATACGTCCATTCATATAGGTACCTCCAATTTTTTAGTATGCATGTATTATAACCTTTTTTTTACGAAAAAGGAATATTATTTTTAGAATTTCTCTTTTTTTACTTGCAAAAGGCAAATTCATCTGTTAAAATAAGACCTGTTGAAAAAAAGCGTCAAGGAGGTGCTATCATGGCTAAATGCGCAGTTTGTGAAAAAGGTGCTTATTTCGGAAATAATGTAAGTCATTCACATAGAAGATCCAATAAAATGTGGAAATCTAACGTGAAATCCGTTAGAGTTAAGACCGCTGCTGGCGGTGCACAGAAGATGTATGTATGTACTTCTTGTCTGAGATCCGGAAAAGTAGAAAGAGCATAATCATTTCATTAAGATGAACGAATAAGAAAAGGCACGGGATTTCCCCGTGCCTTTGTTCGTATTATGATTTATTTTGTTCATGGCACTGCTGCTCCAGGGCAGGCAGGACTATCTGCAGAACATATGGTATCCGCACAGCAGGCAAAGGCCGGCGGAAATGATAATGATCACATTCTCTGCGACCAGCATGCCGATCACCATTCCGATTCCGATGCAAAACAGCATCAATCCCAAAAGTCTTCCCACATCCGACCTCCGTCTTTGGAAGTTATATTATTATATGCAGAAAGGACTTTCACGAATACTGAAAGTCCTTTACTGTGTCTAAAGGGATTGACTCCTCTGCCTTATTCTGCCGTTTCTTCATCGGAAGAAGTATCTTTTCCTAAACCGGATGAAAAACGGTCAACAAAATCCGGAACCATATCCAGAACTTTTGTAAGACCATCCTGGTTTTTGATATTAACCAGTTTCGTGGAACCATTCTGAATGACGAGGACAGCGCTTGGAGTAAGTTTACCTGTCATACCACCGCCGCCGTTACTTTTCTTATCTCCTTCGAATGCTCCTGCACCAACGCCAAAAGATACATCTACAAGAGGAAGAATGATCGTATCTCCTACGTGGATTGCTTCTCCTACCACTGTTTTGGCGGAGATAAAGGCATCCAGACCTTTAAAAAGAGAGTTTACAGTATCTTTGAAATTGTTTTCGCCTGACATAATCAGTCCTCCTTATTTATGCTTCCATCGTCTGATGATGTATTTGATGTTTTTGTTAAAATATAATTCCAGAGCGGTCTTTACTAAAACAACTCCGTATATTCTGCCCTTCACCTGGACATTTCCACGTATGACATTTCGGTCTTCGAATAAAGGTGTTACCGCAATGCAGTTTTTGTGAAGCGGTATCGTCATTCCGAGAACCGCAAGAACTGCGCCCGTCACAGACGGATCTGTACTCCCAAAAGTAAGTTTTCCCTGTATTCGGGTTGGAAATACATGATGCAGTAATCGGAAAAATCTGACCTTTATAAAGGAAAAAGCAGTTTTTGTCCGAGGATGTTCCAGAAACTTCTGATATGATTCTATTTTAGCACAGATATTCTGGATTGTTAAAGTGAAATTTTCTACAGAAGAAGGAATTCGGCATATCATCTGCCACAGCCTGTTAAGTCTGTCCCATAAGGAACGTAACAGACTTCCGAGTTTAAAGAAGAAATTACCAAGTTTTGTCCGGGCATATTCGAGGTCGGCTTCTCTTTCAGCATCTTCTGTTTCGGTTTTATTAAATTCATTGGAACTTTTATTTCCAGAGACAGTGGAAATTTCTGCTGACTTCTGATTTGAGTCCTCCGAAATCATGGTCGTTTCTTTGGTGGCGGAATCTGTTTCAGAATCTTCTCTGATTTTAACTGTGGATTTATTTTCGGTATTTGTTGATCTGTCTGGTAGCTGAGTTCCGGAAGAACTGCGTCGGTTCCGGAATTTCTGAATAAGTTTCATGACCGGGATTCCAAATAAACGAAAGTCAGAGTCTGCCTTCCCATTTTTGCATTGAAGCTGGAATGAAACTGCTCCAAAAAGCCAGCTGACACGTCCTCCGGCAGATATCTTCCGAAAAGAATCGGTTTCTTTTACTGCAAAGGCCCTGTAACGGACCGGACAGAATAAAATGAGCAGTACAGCCAGTAACAGGAGGCCAAGCAGGATTCCCAGAAGGATCAATATGAACTTGATTAATATCCATAGAATATGTAACATGTGGTCATCTGTTCTCCCAATATTCTTTTATATTAAGTTCTCCGGTCTCTTCGTAAATAGTCTGAACCATGTCTGTGATGAGTTCCAGAGCCTCTTCTTTACCTTTGGCAATACCTACGATCTCAGGGCAGATACGTGCTGCTGTCTCCTGAACAAGCGTCAGTGCCGGCAGTATTTCCAGTATATTATGAGGATTCTCTGATAAAGTGATCAGATAGATGCCGGGAACTGGTTTTCCCTGAATGAGTTTTAAGCGGATTCCGGTGACATTTTTGACATTCGGACCTTTGTAATAGTTCTTGTGCCATTTCAGCATCTGTTTCACTGCTCCTTTAGATGGAAATCTTTAAAAGATGATTTCTTTATAACTAGGATTTCCCTTTTTTCAGAATTTAAACAGGGCTGCGTAAGATACGCAGCCCTGTTATGGATACATTTTCTGCAGAGATTAAACTCTGCGCTGTTTCCCCCAGAGTCCCTGACTCCGCATTTCCAGATATTCCTGATATGCTTTTTCTACAATCTGTTTCTCATTGGAGAAACGGAGAAGATGATAGATTTCATGAAACTTGTAATAACCGGAATCTACGAAAAACTCTTCTCTCTGAGGTCTGCTATGATAATTATCAGCCGTCATCAGATACCAGTGTACTTCTTTTGTAACGATATCTTCAGGTACCGTAAAATTATAATGGCTTTTGCCAATATATTTCACTACGGAAGCTTTGACTCCTGCTTCTTCATGCACCTCGCGCAAAGCAGTCTGGATATGTGTCTCACCCTGCTCTACGGTTCCCTTCGGCAGCACCCAGCCTTCATAACGGTTTTTATAAGACTTGTACAGTGCCAGTATTTTACCACGATAAATTACCACACCGCCACAGCTCGTTGCTTCTATCATTTTGCAATTTCCTCCTGTAATGCGTGTGAGTTTTATATCTCGAACTGTTTATAGTATAACTCTTTTTCGGTAAACTGGCAACCATAACTTCAGGTATCAGTCAAGTTACTGTGAACAGTTATTAATCAAAATAATATGCATCAAACAGATCTGCTGCGATCGGAACAGCTGCTTCGCTTCCGGTACCGCCGCCTTCTACGATAATGGCTATAACAAGATCTGGGTTGTCAACATTTGAGTAACCAATAAACCAGGAGTGACTGGATCCGTTCTCATCGTATTCGGCAGATCCTGTTTTACCGGCAACTGTATATCCGCGTCCGTTCAGGGCAGTTGCTGTTCCATTCTGAACGACACCTTCCATAAGCTTACCAAGTAAGGCTGCCTCGTTGCTGGTCATCAGACGTTTATATTCAGTTGGTTCTGTTGTGCTGACTGTATCACCGCCTGCATTTGTGACTTTATCGATCAGGTATGGTTTCATCAGTACACCGTCATTTGCAATAGCGCTGGTGATCAGCGCCATATGCATTGGTGATACAAGCGTATTTCCCTGACCGATGGATGTCTGCATGATCAGCGGGATTCCGGAACTTCCATCCAAAGTAAATGAGCTTTTGCGGTAGGAAGTCAGCGGAAGTTTCTGGTTAAACAGAAGGTCTTCGCTTGTTTTACGCAGGGATGCCCCGCCAAGTTCTGTTCCGATCTCTGCAAAAGCACAGTTACAGGAATTGGCAAATGCAGTATAGAAATCTTCGGTGCCATGGACTTTTCCATTGTAGCACTGAATCGTATGCTCTTCCTTTGTGATGCTGCCCTGACAGTCAAAGGAAAAACCGTTGAAACTTCCTTTTGTTCGGAAATAATCCAGAGCTGTGACAATCTTAAAGGTAGATCCAGGAGGATACTGTCCCATGGTAGCGCGGTTCAGAAGACTACTGTTCGTTTCGTCATTGATAAGAGTATCCCAGTCTGTGGAAATGGTATTTGGATCAAAATCCGGTTTACTGACCATTGCCAGAATCTTACCGGTGGATGGTTCCAGTGCTACGACTGCGCCTCTTCTGTCACCGAGAGAATTATATGCAGTGGTCTGTAAATCGGCATTCAGTGTAGATACAACGGTATCTCCGGTGTTCTTTGTTCCCATGAATTCATTACGTATCTGATTAAGAAAGAATTCATGAGAAGATAAAAGCTGGAAATTGGCTTCGGATTCCAGTCCGCTCTTACCGTTTGTATCGTATCCAACAACATGGGCAAAGATATTATTGTACGGATAAGAACGCTCCTCGGTTCCATCTTCAGATACGTTTGTCTGAGCTAGAATCTCGCCATCGGCTGATACGATATTTCCACGCACTACACGATCTGCAAACGTATCCTGTCGTGTATTATACGGGCTGTTGATAAAGT
>CAVBPN010000104.1:499-3333 GCA_963597235.1 bacterium | reverse complement strand
TTGTAGATGCTGGCACGCATACCACCTACTGTTCTGTGTCCTTTCAGGTTTACAAGACCTGCTGTTTTTGCTTCTTTAACGAATTTTGCATCCATGTCCTTATCACCTGTAACGAAAGGAACGTTCATCAGAGAACGGGAAGCCGGCTCTACTGTACCTTTGAAGAGTTTGCTCTGATCCAGGAAATCATAGAGGATCTTTGCTTTTTCGATGTTTCTCTTCTGCATTTCTTCCAGTCCGCCCATAGCTTTCAGCCATTTGAAGACTTTACCGCATACATAGATGCAGTAAGCATTCGGTGTGTTGTACAGGGAACCTGCATCTGCATGTGTCTTATATGTAAGCATGGTTGGTGTTCCCGGAAGAACCTCCTCTGTGATGAGGTCTTCACGGATGATTGCGATCACCATACCTGCAGGTCCGATGTTTTTCTGGACACCACCGTAGATGACACCGTATTTAGTTACATCTACAGGTTCAGATAAGAAGCAGGAAGAAACGTCTGCCACCAGAGTCTTACCTTTTGTATTCGGAAGAGTTTTATATTTTGTTCCGTAAATTGTATTATTTTCACAAATGTATACATAATCTGCATCTGGGCTGATCGGAAGGTCGCTGCAGTCCGGGATATAAGAGAAGGTTTTATCCTCAGAAGAGGCGATCTTGTTTACCTTTCCGTATTTCTGCGCTTCCTGATATGCTTTTTTTGCCCACTGACCGGTAACAATATAGTCAGCAACTCCGTTTTTCATCAGGTTCATCGGAATCATGGCAAACTGCTGAGAAGCACCACCCTGAAGGAATAATACCTTATAATTATCCGGGATGTTCATCAGGTCTCTGAGATCCTGCTCTGCATCATCGATGATCTTCTGGAATTCAGGACTTCTGTGGCTCATCTCCATAACGGACATGCCGCTTCCCTGATAGTCCATCATCTCTTCTGCTACTTCTTTCAGCACAGGTTCCGGCAGTACGGCCGGTCCTGCAGAAAAATTATACACTCTACTCATTGTTCTTCATATCCTCCTCGTCAAAAACTTCATTCAGACTTGCACCTGCTGCTACCATCGGGAACACACTGAGATCCTCATTGATCCAGCAGTCCAGTACTACAGGTCCGTCTGTTGCGAGAGCCTCGCGGATCGCCGGCTCTACTTCTTCCATCTTCGTAACACGGATTGCTTTCGCGCCCATGCCCTCAGATATCTTCACAAAATCCACGGCATCATCAAGGACGGTGTGTGAATATCTGTGTTCATAGAATAAGGTCTGCCACTGACGTACCATACCCAGTACATGATTGTTCATGACAATCTGTAAAAGCTGTTTATGGCAACGTACTGCTGTTGCGATCTCATTCATATTCATTCGGAAACAGCCATCACCACCAATGTTAACAACTGTTTTGTCCGGTCTTCCCATCTTTGCACCGATCGCAGCTCCAAGTCCGTATCCCATCGTTCCGAGACCGCCGGAAGTCAGGAAGGTACGAGGTTCTTTATACTTGAAGTACTGTGCGGTCCACATCTGGTGCTGACCGACATCTGTTGAGATAATTGCATCACCATTCGTAATCTCATAGAGTTTCTCTATAATGTATGGTCCGGTAAGCTGGCTATGATCATAAGTCAGAGGATATTTCGCTTTCATCTCCCCGATATGTTCGATCCACTCCGGATGCTTTTCTTCCGGAATCATTTCCAGAAGTCTGCGGAGAACTTCTCTTACATCTCCGACAACAGATGCATCTACTACAACATTCTTATTAATCTC
Source organism: bacterium (assembly GCA_963597235.1). Taxonomy (GTDB): domain Bacteria; phylum Bacillota; class Clostridia; order Lachnospirales; family Lachnospiraceae; genus Blautia_A. Next base: position 1,557 of record CAVBPN010000104.1, on the reverse strand, counting down.
TGCCGCATCCACATCAATCTGCAAAATCTTTGCCTGTTTTGCAAAAGTCTTTGCATTTCCTGTAACGCGGTCACTGAAACGTGCACCCAGAACAATCAGAAGATCGCACTGTGTCACACCAAGGTCGGAAGTTTTTGTTCCATGCATACCGAGCATTCCGGTGTACAGTGGATCTTCCCCTGAAAAAGCACCTTTTCCCATAAGGCTGTCGCAAACCGGTGCCTGAATCTTATGCGCCAGTTCTCTTACCTCTTTAGAAGCACCGGAGATCACACAGCCGCCGCCGACAAAAATATACGGTTTCTTTGCTTCTTCAATCATCTGTGCAGCAGTTTCCAAATCTTCCTTGCGAATCGTCTCTACTTCGCGATTGATCGTAGCAGGACGACGAGGAGAATATTCATAAGTTGCTGCTGTAACATCTTTTGTCACATCTACCAGTACCGGGCCGGGACGTCCGCTCTTTGCAATATAAAATGCTTTACGGAGTGTATCGGCCAGCATGGAGATATCTTTTACGATAAAACTGTGCTTTGTGATCGGCATAACGATTCCGGTAATATCAACCTCCTGGAAAGAATCTCTTCCCAGAAGCGGTTTTCCTACGTTTGCCGTGATTGCTACGACCGGAACAGAATCCATGTAAGCGGTAGCAATACCGGTAACCAGGTTCGTAGCTCCAGGTCCTGAAGTTGCCAGGCATACCCCGACTTTACCTGTAGCACGGGCATAACCGTCTGCCGCATGAGAAGCACCCTGTTCATGAGAAGTCAGAACATGATGGATCTCATCACTGTGTTTATAGAGAGCATCATAAACATTGAGGATTGCTCCGCCCGGATAACCGAAAACAGTATCTACTTTCTGTTCTTTCAGGCATTCAATGATGATCTCTGCACCTGTAAGCTGCATTGTATTTCCTCCTGTGTTTATCTAAAATTCATTTTTATCCTAATGCAAACAGATTATTTTGCTTTCGGCACTTCAAGGATTGCTCCTCTGTTTCCGGAGGTAACCATTGCAGCATATCTTGCAAGATATCCGGTTGTGATCTTTGG
>CAVBPN010000104.1:0-436 GCA_963597235.1 bacterium | reverse complement strand
GTGGCTGCCATTTTGCTTTTCTTGCTGCCATTTCTTCATCAGAAACTTTCACTTCCAGTTTCAGTTCCGGAATATTGATGCTGATGATATCGCCTTCTTCGATCAGTGCGATCGGACCGCCTACAGCTGCTTCCGGTGAAACATGTCCGATGGAAGCTCCGCGGGATGCGCCACTGAAACGTCCGTCTGTAATAAGGGCTACAGAAGAACCAAGTCCCATACCTGCGATTGCGGATGTCGGGTTCAGCATCTCTCTCATTCCAGGGCCGCCTTTCGGTCCTTCGTAACGGATAACAACAACGTCTCCGGCTACGATCTTACCACCTTTGATTGCTGCGATCGCATCATCTTCACTGTCGAAGACTCTTGCCGGTCCTTCATGAACCATCATCTCTTCTACGACTGCGGAACGTTTTACTACACCGCCATCTGGAGC
>CAVBPN010000103.1:4450-16442 GCA_963597235.1 bacterium | reverse complement strand
GTTATCTGGCAGATGATAACGGAAGCAATGAAGTGGAAGTGACCAGAACCAGGGATATTGACGTACTGAATGTAACCTTAAACAGTGGGAACCTGATGTCAATCTGTCAGGACAGACTGGGATTTTTCCAGAAAGAACTGTTCAGTGCCTACAACGATACCAAAGGAAACTTGCAGATGTTTGCAACACCGGTTGATTTTAACTGGTATTCCAGTGTGACCAGCTACTATGGATACAGAATCCATCCGATTTCAGGGGCAAACCAGTTACACAATGGCATGGACATCGGGGCACCGGAAGGAACAAAAGTGATGGCAGGACTGACAGGAACGGTTACGACCTCTGCTTATAATGACAGCTATGGAAATTATGTCATTATCAAAGACAGTAAAGGTTATGAGCTTCGCTATGCACACCTTAGCAGTCGGAGCGTATCCGCAGGAGCATCCATTATCAAAGGTGATGAGATCGGTCTGGTAGGAAATACTGGAAATTCTACAGGAAGCCATCTTCATATTGAACTGCTGAAAAATGGGGAGCGGTTAAATCCGATTTTCTATTTGGAAACAGGTGAAGGGGCAGGATTTGGTGGCAATGAATATACCAGTGAAGCAGCACAGCGATTACTGGAAGAAGCGGCAAAATATCTTGGAACACCGTATGTGTGGGGCGGATATTCCCCAAGTGGATTTGATTGTTCTGGATTTGTCAGCTACTGTCTCGTTCATTCCGGGGTAAGAAATACCGGAAGGCTGACTGCACAGGGACTGTACAACATTTGTACGCCAGTATCCCAGTCAGAAGCACAGCCGGGAGATTTGATCTTCTTTACCGGAACTTACGACGCAGGGGAGCCGGTGACGCATATCGGAATTTATGTGGGCAATGGTCAGATGATCCATTGCGGACATCCGGTGCAGTATACGTCCATCAATTCCCCATACTGGCAGAGCCATTTCTATGGATTTGGACGATGGTAAGAAAAAGGGCGGCTGCATCAGCCGTCCGGAAAGGAGAAACCGATGAAAAGTCTTGAAAAAGCAACGGCAGATTATGAGAAAGCCAAAGAGAAAATGGAAGCCTCCAAAGCCAGATACGAAGCAGATTTAAAGCGTTTCAAGGCTGCGGAGATTGCAAAAACAGAAGCGGAGAATCTGGAGATTGTAAAAATTATCCGTGCAATGGATATGAGTATTCCGGAACTGGAAGCTTTTAAACAGAGAATGAAAACAGAACTGCCCGGCAGGGTAGAAATACAGAAGGAGGAAACAAGGTCTGATGACGAATTTAGAAAAGATGAAACAGAAGGGATCTAAAAGCAGTGTGAAAAAAGGACTGCTTGCAGCAACGACGATCCTTTGTCTGGCATCACCCATGTTACAGATGCAGAGTGTATATGCTGCAGAGAATACAACACCGGCGATCACGATTGAAAAACCGGTTGGCTGGAAACAGGGAGAGACAACAGTATCAATTACTGTAGATACCAGTCACATGCCAGAAGGATTTACGGTATCTAAGATTGAAGCGAAAGCTGGAAAAGATGGAAGCTGGCAGGATGTAACCGGAAGCGGAAGTATTTCCATTACTGGGAATCAGACGGTGTATGTGCGTGTGACCGATGGAGAGGGAAAAGTTTATGAGCAGAACCGTTCTATCAAGTGTTATGACACGGAAAACCCGACACTTTCCGCTTCCATGACAGATGGCGTATTGACTATTCAGGGAAATGATACGGTATCCGGCATTTCGGCAATTACCGTCAATGGAACCACCTACACAGATCTGACAGATGGAAAGCTGAGAGTACAGCTGACACAGAAAGATTTTACTACAAAGCAGATTGAGATTACAGCTACGGATGGTGCAGGGAACACTTCTGAAAAGTATGTGCTGCAGAATCCTTATTATGAATGGGCGAAGAAGCAGGCAGAAAAGCAAAAAGCATCCAGTGACAGCAATGGTGCAATGACAACAACGACCAGTGCGGATACAACAGGCACGGAGGAGACAACTACTTCACCTCTTCCACAGGAGGCACAGGCCTCAGAGCCGACAGATGCGAAAGGAACTGTAGACGAGAGGACAGTGACCGGTATCGAAGAACAGTTTGCACAGGAAGGTGAGACAGCCGATACCGTGACAAAAACAGCAACGGAAGGTACAAAAGAGTTTTATACCATTTCAACCAAGAGTGGAAAAATCTTCTATCTGATCATTGATAATTCAAAATCGCAGGACAATGTATATTTCCTTACGGAAGTCAGTGAGAAGGATCTGATGAATTTTACACTTTCTGATTCGGTGACACTTCCAGAAGTGGATACGGTCTATGCAGAACCAGAGAAACAGACGGAAGAAGAAAATCCAGAAACCACAGACACACCGGATAAAGAAAAAGAAGAGGAAGAAGTGCAGATGCCGGAAGATAAAAATCCGGTGGGAACTTATCTTCTGATTGCACTGGTGGCTGTCGGAGCTACGGCAGGCGGCTATTATCTGAAGGTTTATAAACCGAAACATGAGTATGATGATGAAGATGAGATGGAGGACGATGAAGAGGAATCCGAGGATTCAGAATCAGAAAAACGGGAAGTAGACGATGCAGATGAACAGGAAGAAAGCACGGAACCGGAAATCCTGAGAGAAGAAGATTTTGACGATGCTGTGTTGGAAGATGAAGAAGAGGAGCAGGAGTAAATGAAATTAGTGATTGCAGAAAAGCCATCGGTTGCGATGGCACTGGCTTCGGTACTGGGAGCCAGGACAAGAAAAGATGGCTACGTGGAGGGGAACGGTTATATCGTTTCCTGGTGCGTGGGACATCTGGTGGGATTGTGCGATGCATCGGAATATGATGAAAAGTACAGAAAATGGAGATATGAAGATTTGCCGATTGTGCCGGAACAGTGGAAACACAAGGTACTGGATGGCACAAAGAAGCAGTTTGAAATTTTAAAGAAACTGATGAAGACTACGGAAATCAGTGAAGTGATCTGTGCCACGGATGCCGGGCGGGAAGGTGAACTGATCTTCCGTTTGGTATATGAACAGGCAGGATGCAGAAAGCCAATGAAGCGGCTCTGGATCTCTTCCATGGAGGAACAGGCAATTAAAGAAGGATTTGCGTCATTAAAAGACGGTTCGTGTTATGACAGTCTCTACCAGTCAGCACTTTGCAGGGCAAAGGCAGACTGGTTGGTGGGAATCAATGCGAGCCGCCTTTTTTCCGTTTTGTATAACCAGAACCTGAAAGTCGGCAGAGTGCAGACACCGACGCTTGCAATGATCGTTGACAGAAATCAGAAAATCAAGGAATTTACCAAAGAAAAATACTATGTGGCTCACATTAAATTTGACGATATGGATGCAGTCACGGAGCATTTTCAGAAAAAAGAAGATGCCGAAAAGATTGCGTCTGATTGTGCAGAGCGTATGTGCGAAGTGGAGAAGGACGATGTGAAAGAGAAAACAGTTCGTCCTCCGAAGCTCTATGATCTGACAACTCTGCAGAGGGAAGCTAACCGAATGTTTGGTTATACCGCACAGCAGACGCTGGATGCCGTACAGGAAATGTATGAGCAGAAATTGGTCACGTATCCGAGAACAGACAGCCAGTATCTGACCGATGAGATGGGAGAAAGCACAGAAAAGCTGATTCAGATGCTGATTGGGAAAATGCCTTATGCAGAAGGTCTGGAATATCAGCCGGATGTGAAAAAGGTCTTAAATTCCAAAAAGGTATCTGATCACCATGCGATTATTCCAACCATGGAAGTTACCAAAACAGATATTGGTTCTCTGAAAGACCGAAATCGCAAGATTTTGTATCTGATCAGTGCCAGGGTGCTGACAGCAACTGCAGATTCTTATGTCTATGAGAGCCATAAGTGCCAGATTACCTGCAACTATCATACCTTTTATCTTACCGCAAAGAAAACAAAGCAGGAAGGCTTCAAGGCGATTGAAAAGAAATTGAAACAGTTCTTTGGAGTAAAGAGTGAGAAAGAAGAGCCGGAACTGGATATCTGGGCGGGCAAGCATTACGGTCCCTGTGATTCCATGGTGACAGAGCATTTTACCCAGCCACCGAAACAGTATACAGAAGATACGCTGCTTTCCGCAATGGAGCGTGCCGGTAATGAGGAACTGACCGAAGATACCGAAAAGAAGGGACTTGGCACACCGGCAACGAGGGCGGCAATCATTGAAAAACTGATCCAGTCCGGGTTTGTGAAACGGGAAAAGAAAAATCTGATACCGACAGATGATGGAAATGTGCTGATCACGGTTCTTCCTGACGAGATAAAATCCCCGAAAATGACAGCGGAATGGGAGATGGCATTAAACCATATTGCTCAGAATACAGAGACAGCAGATGAATTTCTGCAGGGAATCACAGACCTGATGCAGGAACTGGTTGCCAGATACCATGGAATATCCGAAGAAAAGAAACCACAGTTTCAGGGAAAAGGCAAAGGCGAAGTCATTGGAAAATGCCCCAGATGTGGAGCTGATGTCTGTGAGGGGAAAGTAAACTTTTACTGCTCTGACCGGAACTGTGATTTTACTCTTTGGAAAAATGATAAATTCCTTGCAAGTCAGGGAAAAAAGATGGATAAGACGACAGCAAAGAAGTTCCTGTCCAAAGGAAAAATCCATTATAAAGATCTGGTGTCAAAGAAAACTGGAAAACAGTATGAAGCAACGGTGGAGATGGTTGATCCCGGTGAAGGGAATGTAAAGTTCAACCTGTATTTTCCACAGTGATAAGCGTATTGCAGGCAGCCATAAGGCTGTCTGTTCTTATATACAAATAAATGAAAGAGAGGAACTTAGCATGAAGAAAAAAGGTAATTTTAGAAAAGTTGTATCTGGTTTGCTGGCAGGCATGACACTTTTGAGTACGATGTTATCTCCAATGACAGCGTATGCAGCGGAGATTCAGCCGGAAGAAAAACCACCACTTTATGAAAAAGTGAAAGACCTTCTGGATGAAGATGAAGTGGTGACTGCCAGGGATTATGAGATCGAAACAGGCAGCGTATTTGACGCAGAATCCGATTATACCGGACTGGATATCAAAGATGACAACAAAGTTAAAGTCACCTTCGAGGAAGCGAAGAATGAAAAGAATGAGGATTTTACGACAGATCATGCGGATACTTACAAAGCTGTTTATTATGTAGAACCAGTGAATCAGGAGCATCCGAAATATCAGATCAGTCGAAAACTAATTGTCCGTGACAAAGAAGTTTCTGTGCAGGCAGAATCCAAAGAAGGAAAAGCTGTAACAGAATCTGAATCAGCAGGAACAGAACAGCAGACAGAAGAGGCAGAGGATAATGAAGCTGACTCGGAGACAGTTTCGGCAGGAGATGTTACGGAAAGTGAAATAGAAAAATTTAATTCTGAAGCAAGTGAGCTTTTGCCTGATATTGCAGAAGATACAGAGAATACAACAGATTCCGAAACAGGTCTGACAGTATCTGATGCAATGGAGCAGGCTGGAGAGAATGGGATTGATCTGTATGCAATGGAAGCAGGTGAAACAGTAACATTCATGGCTTCAACAGGTGCAAGAAGTTCTCAGCAGGTATCTGTAACAAGAGGAGCTTTGTACAGATATGCGGATTATGGTTATGGTTCATATCTGACTTATCAGTATACAGTACAGTTTGGAAATGTCTCTGCAACTGCGTACTGTGTACAGCCATCAAAACCGGGACCGGGAAGTGGCAATTATACCATTAGTAAAATGGGTGATGGAAAAGCTCTTGCGAAAGTTTGTTATTATGGAACAAAAGCTTCGGGAGATGAGAGCTTTTTCACTGAGGAAAATGGATATGGCAATTTAAGTGCCGGAGCAAGATTTATCCTGGTGCATCTGGCAGCTTCTTATGCAAATGGTAGTGGAGATGCTTTTTCAGGAGCAAATAGCACTGCACAGAATCTGGCAATGAAGTTATACAACTATTGTATTTCGCAGCCAGAGATTCCAGATGTGGCGATGTCATTTTCTGATGCTAATGTAAAAGCATATGTGGATGGAAATTCTCAGAGAACCAAAGAAATCACATTTAAAGCAGACATGTTACAGACGATTACAATGAAACTTCCGTCTGGCGTAAAACTTCATAATCTAAGTACAGGAACAACCAGTAAAGCAGGTGCTAGTGTGGAAATCTGTGGAGGAACGAAATTTTATCTTTCTGCACCACTGACACAAGTAAGTGATGTTGCACAGAGCTGGTCTGCAACGATGAAGGGAAGTATTACGAAAGATTATTCCGCTTACAAGATTACAACAGGGTCTGGTACGCAGGATTTGGCATTAGTATTTGGTGAAGGCGTGACTGATGAAAAATATGTAGATTTTAAAGTTTCATGGGTCGAATTAGCAACGATTGAAATCGTGAAGAAAGATGATGTTGCAGATGTAAATCTTGCAGGTGCAGTATTTGGCATATACAGTGATCAGGCCTGCACAAATCTGATTACCCAGATGCCGGCAACTGATAAGAATGGAAGATCATCTGTTACGATTGTGAAGACACAGGATACTGTTTATCTGAAAGAAATCACAGCACCACAGGGATATGTAGTAAACGCAACGGCAACGAATGTAAGATTGGTAGCAAGCAAGACTTCATCTGTGACTGTAGAAAATAAAGAGCAGCTTGCAGAGCTTACTATTTACAAAGAAGGACAGGTGCTTACCGGAGCAGAAGTCAGTGAGAGTGGAACCGTATTCCAGTATGAGAACCGCAGACAGAAAAATGCTGTTTATAACGTGTATGCCGGAGCAGATATTGTAACTGCATACGGCACAAAAGTGTACAGCAAAGGTGATCTGGTGAAAGAAAATCTGACAACCGGTGAGAATGGTTCTGTTACTCTGAAGAATCTCCATCTCGGAACTTATGTGGTAAAAGAAGCAAAAGCACCGGACAATTTCTATAATGGCGGCGAAGAAAAGACAGTAACACTGACTTATGCCGGACAGAATAAAGAAGTTGTGTTTGCTGATGTGACTTTTAACAATGAGCGTCAGAAAGCGGAGGTGTCCGTAGTAAAACAAGACAAAGACACAAAGAAACCGCTGGATGGAGGCATTTTCGCTCTGTATGCGGCAGATGATATTAAAAATGCAGATGGTGTAGTGGTTGTAAAGAAAGGCACGCTGATTGAAAAAGTCACTACCAGTGAAGATGGAAAGGCAAAATTCACAGCAGATCTGCCTATCAATCATTCCTATTCTGTAAAGGAAGACCAGGCACCGGAAGGTTATGTAAGAAATACAGAAGATGTGTTCACATTTAAGTTTTCTTACACTAATGATAAAGAAGCAACCGTATATTTCGCCCATACCTTCAGCAATGACCGTGTGACAGCAAAGATCAATCTGTTCAAAGTTGATAAAGAGACAGGAAAAGCAGTTCCGCAGGGCGATGCGACACTGAAAGGTGCAGTCTACGGATTATACGCTCGTGAAGATATCGTGCATCCGGATGGAGCAACCGGCGTGATTTATAAAGCAGGGGAACAGGTGGCTTCTCTTACAACAGATGGCAAAGGACAGGCTTCTGTAGATGGATTATATCTTGGCAAATATTATGTCAAAGAAATCACACCACCGACTGGATATCTGGCAGATACCGAAGAGCATGATCTTGAATGTAGTTATGAAGGGGATATAACCGCAGAAGTAAAAAGAGAGTGTACTTCCAGTGAACAGGTGATCAAGCAGCCATTCCAGATTATCAAAGCAGCCAACAATGGAAAGACCGATGCTGATCTGTTATCCGGAGCTGGATTTACAGTTTATCTGAAGTCTTCCCTCACAAAGAAAGCAGATGGAAGTTATGATTTTGATTCTGCAAAACCAGTAGTGAGTGGAGAAAATGGAGCTACTGAGATTTTCACAGATGAAAAAGGCTATGCCTGCAGTATTCCATTACCATTTGGAAGCTATATTGTCCGTGAGACAACGACACCGCACAATTACAAGCCAGTCGATGATTTTGAAGTGAATATCACAGAAAACCATCCAAATGAGCCACAGATCTGGCGTGTGCTTCTGGACAAAGAGTTCAAGGCAAAACTGAAAATCGTGAAAAAAGATGATGAAACAAAGAAATCCGTCCTGATTGCAGGAACAGAATTTAAGGTATATGACCTGGATAATAAAAAGTATGTGGAGCAGGTAACTACTTATCCTGTGACAACCACACACAAGTCTTATTTTACAGACAGCCAGGGTTATTTGATCATGCCAAAGAACCTGAAAATCGGACATTACCGGATTGAGGAAGTCAACGCACCGGAAGGGTACACAATCAACAAGAATTATGTGGAGATTGCTGTTGATGCCAATACTGCATATCAGATGGATTCGGAAAGCGGTGATGCCATTATCACAGTTGATTACGAAAATCATCCGGTAAAAGGAAAGCTGACGATCTATAAAAAAGGTGAGATGCTGACTGGATTAAAAAAGGATTTTGTTTACGAGGAAAAATATCTGAAAGGTGCAGAGTTTAACGTCTATGCGGCGGAAAATATCTATACACCAGATTATCAGAAAGATGAGAATGGAAACAGACAGCTGGTTTATGCAAAAGATGCTCTGGTAACAATGGTAACGACCGGGGAAGACGGAAAAGCAGTTGCAGATAACCTGCCACTTGGTTTTTACTATGTGGTAGAAAAAACAGCACCGGGAGGGTTCGTACTGAACCATGATAGATCTGATGTAGCATTTGTCTATGCAGATCAGGATACACCTGTGATCGAACAGGAAGTGACTGTTGGTGATGACAGACAGAAAGTTGCAATCCAGGTAGAAAAACAAGATGCAGAAAACGGAGCAACGGTAGAAGGCGCAGTCTTCGGTATTTACAACAAAAAAGATATTAAAGCAGAAGGCAAAGTCATTGTCAAAGCCGATACCCTGTTACAGGAAATGACATCAGATAAAGATGGAATTGCTTCCTGTACACTGGATCTGACACTTGGACAGTATTATGTGAAAGAGTTAAAGGCACCGGCAGGATTTGTTTCTTCCGATGAAGTTCTAACTCTGGATGCTTCTTATCAGGGACAGGATGTGAAGACGGTAAAACTGAAAACAGTGAAGAAGAACCAGCCGACAACTGTTGAAATTACAAAATCTGATGTGACAACAGGTGTGGAACTGGATGGAGCGAAACTCACTGTTTTTGACAAAGAGGGAAATATCGTGGATCAGTGGACTTCTGTGAAAGACCAGCCACATGTGATCAAACGTCTGACCGTTGGTGAGGAATACACTCTTCGTGAGGAAATCGCACCGTATGGATATCTGAAAGCAACGGATGTGAAATTCACACTGGAAGATACCGCAGAAATCCAGAAAGTGGAGATAAAGGATGAAGTACCGACAGGACTTCTGATTATCAACAAAAATGGAGAATTTCTGGATAAAGTAACACTTCTGGACAATGTAAAAGGTACCGTGGAGCATCTCTTTGAATATGTAACCGGAAGCCTTACCGATGTAACCTTTGATGTATTTGCTGCTGAGGATATTAAAGCGGCAGACGGTGTCAGCAAAGATTACTTCAAAGCAGATGAAAAAGTGGGAACCATTACCACAGATTCCAATGGTATTGCACAGATGAATAATCTCCCGGCAGGCAAGTACTATGTGAAAGAAGTTAAAACTGCCCATGGTTATGTACTGGATGGAAAACCGAGATATGTTGATCTTTCCTACCGTGATCAGGATACACCGGTAATCACGTATGATGAAAAATGGCAGAATGCCCGTCAGAAAGTAAAGGTTACTGTCCTGAAGAAAGAAAAAGATACAGACCGTGTTCTTGCAGGTGGTGTCTTCGGTCTTTATACCAGTGAAGATATCAAAAATGCAAACGGAGATGTACTACTTGAGAAAGATTCCCTCATTGAACAGAAAGCAACGGATGAGAAAGGACAGATCACTTTTGCAGCAGATCTTCCAGTAGACGGAAAATACTATGTAAAAGAGATTAGTGCCCCAGACGGATTCGTTACAACAGAAGAAGTACAGGAGTTTACCTTTGAATATGCCAGAGAAGATCAGGTAGAAGTAAGCTATGATTTTACGTTTGAAAATCAGCCGACCACAGTGGAACTGACAAAAACAGACCTGACAACAGGCAAAGAACTTCCAGGTGCACACCTGAAAGTGACGGATGCAGACGGAAATGTTGTTGATGAATGGACTTCTACGGAGAAATCGCATGTGATCAAAGAACTTGTTGTTGGTAAAGAGTATACAATGACGGAAACAAAACCGGCAGACGGATATGTTACTGCAGAGAGCATTACCTTTACGGTTGAGAATACAGCAGAGATTCAGAAGCATGAGATGAAAGACGATGTGACAAAAGTTCAGATCAGCAAGACAGATATCACGGGAGATACAGAGATTCCTGGGGCAAAACTGACGATTCTTGATAAGGACGATCAGGTAGTAGAGAGTTGGACTTCCGCAGAGGAAGCACACTATATTGAAAAACTGCCGATTGGTAAATATACCTTACGAGAAGAGCAGGCACCAAAGGGATATCTTCTGACATCGGATGTGACATTTGAAGTAAAGGATACCGGGGAAATCCAGAAGGTGGCTATGAAAGATGATACTGCAAAGGGAAAAGTCATTCTCAATAAGACAGATAAATCATCTGGAGAACCGCTGAAAGGAGTAGAATTTGAACTCCGTGACAGCAAAGGAAAGGTTCTGGAAACCTTAAAAACAGATGCTGCCGGTCATGCTGAGAGCAAGCTGTATGAGATTGCCACATTCAAGAACGGCAAATATGATACAGCAATTAAGTATTATCTGGTGGAAACAAAAACACTGGATGGATACACACTGGATCAGACCAAGCATGAAGTAACGTTTGCCTACGCAGATGACAGTACACCAGTTGTAGAAGTTACTTTCAATCTGACAAATGAGAAACCGGAAGTTCCGGAAACACTGAGCACACCAGATACACCGCAGTCCCATGAAGAGACGAAGGTGTCAGATGCGCCAAAGACAGGTGACAACACAAATATCTGGCTGCCAATCCTGCTTCTGATTATCTCTACTGGAGGTATGGCAGGACTTTATATCAGCAGAAAGAAAATCAGAAAATAGTAATCCACAGTAAGGGGGCCCTGAATCAGGGCTCCCTTTAAAATACAAAAATCACAGAAAGGATCGAAAAATTATGATGAAAACAATGGAAAAGAGACAGGAAGCAAGAAAAAATCAGGAGAGAACTTTAAAAAGAATGATTGCTTATCAGAAAAAAGCCGAGCAGATGGTCAGCAGAAAAAGAATGAACCATCACATGATAAGAAAGGGGTAAAAGTGTATGATGAACAGAAAAGAATTTTATGAATATGTGAAAGACAATGTAAAGGAATATCTTCCAGCATCTTATCAGGATGCAGAGATTAAATTGCAGGAAGTTGTCAAAAATAATGGGTTAAAGCTGACAGGGATTACTATTCCAAAGGGTGATCAGAGGACAGTACCAACAGTTTATCTGGATTCTCTTTACCAAGAATATGTCAATGGAAAAGATGCTGATTCCTGTGTGGGTGATGTAGCCGATATGCGTATAGAGGCACAGGATAAAGCAGAGTTTATTGACATGGGAGTACCTGATATTCTGGATTATGAGAAAATGAAGGATAAATTGCAGATGAGAATCTGTGACCGGGAGTGGAATGAAGAACGTCTAGCAGATAAGGTGATCACGGAACATGGAGATTTTGCAGCTTATTATGCTGTAAATTTGAAAGAAAATGAAGAGAGAATCGGCAGTATTCCGGTAACTATTTCTCTGATGAATGAATGGGGAGTATCTGCCGAACAGATTCAGGCAGATGCAGTGGTGGCAGACAGAAATCGTGGTGTTGTTCTGATGGACATGAATGAAATGGTAAAATCCATGATTTTTGGTGAAGAACC
>CAVBPN010000103.1:0-4440 GCA_963597235.1 bacterium | reverse complement strand
GAATACACAAAAAATGAATGGTGCATCACTGTTACTGCAGGAAGATATCCGTAAACAGATTGGTGAGTGCATGGGCAGTGATTATTTTGTTCTTCCCTCTTCGATTCATGAGGTGCTGATTCTTCCAGATAACGGATTGTTTGAAGTCTCGGAATTAAATGCCATGGTAAAAGAAGTCAATGAGACACAGGTGGAAAGGCAGGAGCAACTTTCTGATAAAGTACAGTTCTGTGATGGAAAGACAGCAGTTATGGAAAATGCCGAACGCAGGGAAGCACGTCTGGAGAAAGCAAAAGAAGCAGAGAAAGTAGCTGCGAAAACAGAAGTAAAAGGTGGAATTCATGGGAAATTGGAAAAAGCCAAGGCAGAGATCAAAGCAAAAGGGGCAGATACAATCCCAAAGAATAAGGCGAAAGATCTTGCTACAGCATTATAAAGTGAAAAGAAAACGATAGCTTGTGGGGACTGTGAAGAGCAGTCCCTAATTTTATATAGTTGGAGGAGAAGAGAATATGGATTGGTGTTTATATGGTGATGACAAAAGAAAGGAAATGGATAGAGATTTAAAACCGGAATATCTTTTGGAGGACTTACTGAGATATCAGGATGTATTTGGCGAAGAGTTTGGTGTGAAAGAGCTTCTTATGTTGGAAGATATCAGAGTAAAGGCTATGATTGCCGGAGCACTTGCAGATATGCCGGAATTTCTTATTGATCAGATTGGAAAAGCAAATAACAGTAGCAATTTTCCTTCTATGACAAAAGCAATGGAAAGGATCGCCGATGTTGTAGAAGAAAAGTGGGAAGAAGAAAGGGAGTAATAAATGGCAAATAAATTATATGCAATGGAACAGCTGACGGAGGAAGTGGCAAAAGATGTTGCCGCCAATCCGCAGGAGTGGATGCGGTTTCTAAATACTGCATCCAGGCTGTACCGGTATACTTTTCCGGAACAGCTCTTGATCTATGCACAACGTCCGGGAGCCACGGCGGTGGCTTCCATGGAAATCTGGAACCAGAAAATGTACCGTTGGATCAAAAAAGGCTCCAAAGGAATTGCCTTAATCGACAACACCTCTGGACCAAAGACGAAACTCCGATATGTTTTCGATGTGCAGGATACTTATAAGGTGAAAAACCTAGGCAGAGATCCTCAGTTATGGAATCTTAATCCAGAAGGAGAACAACTGGTAGCTGATTATCTGCAGGAGCAGCTGGCACTGGAAACAACAGAGGGAGGATTGGCAGAGGTTCTTCACCAGGCGGCAGAAGAAAGTGTGCAGGCTTGGCTGCCTGATGCTTTTGACGAACTGCAAATGGATGTAGCCGGCACCTTTTTGGAAGATCTGGACGAGCAGAATCAGAAAGTGGAGTTCCGGGAACTGATGACAAACAGTGTCTGGTATGTATTACTGAACCGATGCGGACTGGATGTGCAGGAATATCTGGATGCAGAGGATTTTCGGCATATTACAGATTTTAACCAGTTAAAGGTTATGGGACACCTTGGAAGTTCTGTGAATGAGATCAGCAGACCTGTATTGATGCAGATTGGACGATATGTACTGAATGATCTGGAAAAAGATCTGAAAACGGTTGCAAAAGAAAACAAAGTAGCTTATAATGAATTTAACACGTTAATTTGTGAAAGTAAAACAAGGAACACAATAGATAGAGAAGAAAATAAGGAGGAAACAGAGCATGAGAGAGATCACTTACAGCCAGAACGGCGAGTATCAGATTCCGGATATCAGTCTGGAGGAGACGAGAGGAACCATCGGGAAGTACGGATTGATGAGAAAAGAGTATCTGAGGAACCACAAAGTAGCCAGATTCAACATTCTGACCTTGCAGAACCGTCTGGACAGTCATCTGATGGAAATCGACAGCCAGGCGAGACAGAGAGTGGACAACCTGATGTCAGAACTTCTGGAGAAAGATCCGACACCAGACAAAATGGCAGACGGGATGGCATGGACCAGACACATGAATCAGATCAAGGCACAGGCAGAGGAACTGGTGATTCAGGAGATTATTTACAGTTAAGCCTGTTCCCGACAGAAGAGGAACAGTTAGGAGAAATAAGGAGAGCGGCAGCTGCATTAGAACAGCCAGCCGCTTTTCTTATTTCCGATGAAGTGGTAGATGATATTCTCCGCACGGGGAGTGGACAGAAAAATACACTGTTTCATATTACAGCAAGGCTGATTGAAGGCCTGGATAATGAAGAGATGCAGAGTTTCCTGAAAGACGAATATGGTACTGGTGGCAAAGGATTTACTATTGATGGACAGAAAATCAGTATCTGGTATGACGAGGATGGTATCCGTATCCGGCGAGGTGACTCTGCCAGAAGAAACTTTGACCGCATGGTTACGTGGGAAGAAGCAGCGGACAGAATCAGGGATATGTATGAGGATGGAAATTACGTGGATAATCTGATTTCCAACAATGCCATTGAACAGGAGCAGGAAGAAATGACCAATCTTCTTGCACTCCATTTTCGGGATACCAGCAGAAAGCGGGAGGAGCAGCAATCATATTCGGATTGGCAGGATGTCGTACGGGAAGCATGGACAGATTCAGCGGAAGCGGATGCGATTACCTATCGTTTTGAATGGCTGCAGAAAGATATGGATGAGAATCCGGGAGATTATCACCGCTGGGAGATTCAGCATAATCCGGAATATTTCCAGCGTTTTCAAGATCTCCAGAGGGAGCATTCCTGGGTAGATCAGAAATTTACAGTTGAACGTCCGGCACTTTCCTTTATTACACAGGATGAGATAGATGCAGTCCTTAGAAGAGGTGGTATCACTGCCGGAGGACGTAACCGGATTTATGAGTATTTCATGGAACATCATGATATAAAAGATGCAGCGGAGTTCCTGAAAAATGAGTATGGAACAGGCGGTGCTGCACCGGGAATCCCAGGTGCATATGAATCCGATGCGTCCCATGATGCAAAAGGATTAAAACTTGCGAAAGGAAAGATTGGCAGTCCAGAAGTAGAAGTTCTATTTAAGTGGAATAAGGTCGCAGAACGTGTTCGTCAGCTGATCCGCACCGATGATTTCTTATCACCGGAAGAATTGGAAAAGTATGAAGAGCGGCAGGAAGCACAAAGACTGGCTGATTTGGAAGAAGCACAGCAGGCTTTGAAAACGGAACAGGAAGATATGGATCAGTCTGAAATACAGATGGAAGATGATAAGCCATCAGAAGTTGTGGAGCAGGCGGAAACATCGAGTTCAAAAGATGTTGTAAGCAATATAGAAAGCACACAAATTCCGGAAGAACCAGTACCATCGGTGGCAGATATTCCAGCAGCAAACTTTCATATCACAGATGATGAACTGGGACAGGGAACACCAAAGGAAAAATTCCGTTCCAATATCATGGCAATCCAGCTGTTAAAGAAATGCGAGGAAGAAAACCGCAATGCCACACCAGAAGAACAGGAGATTTTATCCCGTTATGTAGGATGGGGCGGCCTTGCTGATGCTTTTGATGAAACAAAGTCCGCATGGGAGACAGAATATCTGGAATTAAAGACAGTCCTTACACCGGAAGAATATACAGCAGCCAGAGCGTCCACCTTAAATGCCCATTACACACAGCCAATCGTGATTGAAAGTATGTATCAGGTGTTGGAAAATCTGGGATTTACAAAAGGGAATATTCTGGAGCCATCTATGGGTGTCGGCAATTTCTTTGGAATGCTTCCTGAGAATCTGAACCAGTCGAAACTTTATGGTGTGGAGCTGGACAGTATCAGCGGCAGGATTGCTAAACTACTCTATCCGGATGCCAATATCCAGATTAAAGGCTATGAGAAAACCGATTATCCGAATGATTTCTTCGATGTGGCAATCGGAAATGTGCCATTTGGAGCCTATAAAGTGAATGACAGGCAGTATGACCGCTATAATTTCATGATTCACGATTATTTTCTTGCAAAGACAATTGACCAGTTGCGTCCAGGTGGTGTGGCAGCTTTGATTACAACAAAGGGAACCATGGATAAAGCTTCTCCGGAAGTACGAAAGTATCTGGCAGAACGTGCTGATTTCCTTGGAGCTATCCGCCTGCCAAACACTGCTTTCAAAGCAAATGCAGGAACGGAAGTCAGTGCAGATATTTTATTCTTCCAGAAGCGTGACAGCATGACGAAAGAGATGCCGGAGTGGGTGAATCTTGGAAGTGATGCCAATGGAATTACGGTCAATCAGTATTTTGCAGAACATCCGGAAATGATTCTGGGTGAGATGAAAGAGATATCCGGTCCGTATGGTATGGAAACAACGTGTATGCCGATAGAAGGTGCTGACCTTGAACTTCAGCTTGCAGAAGCTGTTAAGAACATTCATGGAGATATGGCACCGGCAGTTGATGTGGATGCAGAACTGGACGATGTACCGGAGAGTATCCCGGCAGATC
>CAVBPN010000102.1:85794-90465 GCA_963597235.1 bacterium | reverse complement strand
AAAACTGAATAATGAGGTTTGCGAACAAACAAAATTTTTTATTCAAACTCAATCGTTCCCGGTGGCTTACTGGTCAGATCGTAGAATACGCGGTTAACTCCCTTTACTTCATTAATAATACGGTTCATTACCTTATTCAGCACTGCATACGGAATCTCAGCGGACTCTGCAGTCATAAAGTCGATGGTCTTGACTGCGCGGAGTGCAACTGCATAATCGTAGGTTCTGAAGTCACCCATAACACCTACGCTTCGCATATTGGTGAGGGCTGCAAAGTACTGATTCGGCATCCAGGATGGATCTTCTCCGTGTTCTTTCTTATAGTCGGCGGCTGCTTTATCGACTTCTTCACGGTAGATATAGTCTGCATCCTGAACGATGCGTACCTTACCTTCAGTTACTTCTCCAATGATACGAATTCCAAGACCCGGGCCAGGGAACGGCTGACGGAATACCAGTCTTTCCGGAATTCCAAGTTCCAGTCCGGCTTTACGTACTTCATCTTTAAACAGATCACGAAGAGGTTCGATGATTTCTTTGAAATCTACGAAATCCGGAAGGCCGCCTACGTTGTGGTGAGATTTAATCACTGCGGATTCTCCGCCAAGACCACTCTCTACAACGTCAGGATAAATGGTTCCCTGCGCAAGGAAATCCACTGCTCCGATCTTCTTTGCTTCTTCTTCGAAAATACGGATAAATTCTTCACCGATGATCTTACGTTTTGCTTCCGGTTCTGTAACGCCTGCAAGCTTATCATAATATCTCTGCTGTGCATTAACACGGATAAAGTTCAGGTCAAACTGACCGTTCGGTCCAAATACACCCTCCACTTCATCGCCTTCGTCTTTACGGAGAAGACCGTGATCTACGAATACACAGGTAAGCTGCTTACCGATTGCTCTGGAAAGAAGTCCTGCTGCAACGGAAGAGTCAACTCCACCGGATAATGCAAGGAGCACTTTACCATCGCCGACTTTTTCACGGATCTCTTTAATGGTGTTTTCAACAAAAGCATCCATCTTCCAGTCTCCGGCACATCCGCAGACACCAAGTACGAAATTGGACAGCATGGTCTTGCCTTCTACGGTATGAAGTACTTCTGGATGATACTGGATCGCATACAGTTTCTGTTCTGCATTCTCAGCTACTGCTACCGGACAGTCTGCTGTATGTGCAGCAATCTCAAATCCCGGTGCCGGTTTTGAGATATAGTCTGTATGGCTCATCCATACGATTGTCTTATTGGATACATTTTCGAAAATTTTGGAATCTGTCTTATCAACAAGAAGTTCTGTCTTACCATATTCGCTGACATCGGCTTTTTCAACCTTTCCGCCAAGGATATGCATCATAAGCTGTGCGCCGTAGCAAAGTCCCAGTACCGGAACGCCCAGTTCAAACAGTTCCTTTTGATAAGTCGGTGAATCTGCTTCATAGCAGCTGTTCGGGCCACCGGTAAGGATAATTCCCTTAGGATTCATCGCTTTGATCTTTTCAAGATCGGTCTTATAAGAATAGATTTCGCAATAGACGTTGCATTCTCTGACACGTCTTGCAACCAGCTGATTGTACTGACCACCAAAATCAATGACAATAACTAATTCTTTTTTCAAGGTCTTCCTCCTGTTTTCAATAAAATCTCTTTTGTTTTAACTTGCAATCAATAATTTCACGGAATCTGACTGCCGACTCATTTACCGATTGAATCTGCTTTTCATTATAAATGAGTAAATCTACTTTTACAACGGCTAATTGCTCACTGGAATAAGTTTTTTTAGTTTTTCAAAAGGGATTTTATTTCTTCTTTAGAAAACAATCACGTTTTCTTCAATTTCTTATCACACTTTCATCACAGATTCCCTGTATATTAATAAGCAAATAAAGCAAATGCTTTTTTACATATATTTTCTTTTTCATACTCGCCGGGCCCGACAGCCCGGCCCTCCTTCTTTTTAAAGCAACTATGCCGAATACCCTGACTCTTAATCAGGGTGTTCAGGGTTTACGCCCCTGTTTAAAGTGCCACATTATTCTACTCTTTAGCAATATCAGATTTACCATTCTCAATTTGTAAACGAAATTTTATATACCAATTCTGTTCTTTGTGATATGATAATGCATAATTAATGGATTCAATATGGTGGTTATCATGCTGTTTATATTCCGACAGAGGATGACGATTCTGTAAAAGAATATCTTCGCATGAGGAATGATCATAAGCTTGCTTTGAAGAAAATCAAGCAGCAGATCAATGCATTCTGCATCAGACATGGATTTTGCTACGATGGGACAAAATGGACTCTGACACATTTGAAATGGCTGAAGAAACTCGAAATCACCAATGAATTATATCAAGAGACACTTGATGAATACATGGCATCATACGAAGAACAGGAAGCAAAGTTTTAGATGATATGATTGAAAATGATGAATTAAATGCTTTAAAAATATCTTGAATACATTGTATTCAAATTAAGATTTGCTTTAGAAGATGTAAAAAAGATGTTAGAAAGTTTTTTAGAGACATATAACAAAATGATTAAGAGTCCGCAAACCCGCATAAACACTACGTTCTATACACCAAACAAAAACACCGTCCCCGTAGCTCCTATGTCTACAAAAACAGTGTTCTTAGTGCGCCTTCAGGGGTTCGAACCCTGGACACCCTGATTAAGAGTCAGGTGCTCTACCAACTGAGCTAAAAGCGCATACATATGAAATTGTTGCGTTTGGTTATTTCCTTGACGCAAAAACTATTATATGAAACCATGGACTAAAAGTCAAGAAAAATTTTATAATTTTTTTAAGTTTTTCTGTTATTTTTTATTTTTCGTTCTCTTTACCCTTTTCTTTTTCCTTTTTCTTCTCTTTTTTCGGTGGCATGGAGTTCAGAATCTTGCACAGTTCCTCCGCATTTTTGTGGATCTTTCTCATACAGCACTCAAAATTCTGATGCTCATAACAAAACTGCGTCATCCATGCCTGCCGGCGGCAGTTTCCCTTTCTGCAGCACCCCATTCTTCTACCTCAGTCAAGCTGTTCTTTCTATATTAATATGCATTTCGGCAGAATGTGTGCTGCAGGCAGGACTACTCAGTTCATATCAAACTTCGCTTAAGCGTTCATTCAAAATCCATTCCATTATTTCTCACATCGTGCAATCAGCTTGCAGATCGGGTTTCCTATGGAAGAAAACTTTTCTTCATATTCCGTCATAACATTTCCTTCCATCATATCCTCCTGATGATGGAGATCAAAGGTATGTGCCAGAAGTGTCCATCCTTCTGCCTCTGTTACTTCCTCAAGTGAAAATTCAAACAGATCTTTATTATCTGTCTTAAACTCTACCGTTTCACCGGTTGTAAGAATCTGGCTGTAACGGGCCAGAAATTCTCTGGAAGTCAGTCTTCTCTTCGCATGGCGGGCTTTCGGCCACGGATCAGAAAAGTTCAGATAAATGCGCTGTACTTCTCCCTTCTCAAAAATATCCGGAAGGATTCTTGCATCAATGCACATAAACATCAGGTTATCCAGTTTCACGCCCTCTTCTTCCATTCGTTCTCTCTTCTGAAGAGCACGGAGCAGAACGCTGTCATACATCTCGATTCCTACATAATTGATCTCCGGATGAAGTTTCGCCATATCCATCAGAAAACGTCCCTTTCCCATTCCTACTTCTATATGAAGCGGCTGTTCCTTTGGAAATCTCTGATTCCATTTTCCCTTCCATTCTTCAGGATTCTGCACAACATAACTGCTTTCCGTAATAACATCTTTCGCACCAGGTATATTTCTTAATCTCATAAATCACTTCTCCATCTATATTATTCTGTTATCGTATCCGGCATCCATCTAAAGCCAGCATTACTTATTTCATTCTCAAACCTTCATCTATCATACACGTTTCTCATCTACCGGGCAAGCATTATCTTACGGTTCTCTTCATTCACAACAACCTGTTTAAAATTCTCTGTCATCATTTGCACGATTCTTTTTTCATTTTCATATATTGCATATTTTCATCGTAAAATTTTAACGTTTCCTTGTGCAATTTATTATGGTAATCTTTTAACGAAAGGTGTATTATAGGAATAAAGTTCCAAAAAAATCATAGAAAAGGAGGGTGAATATGGAACAGATACTTAAAAAGTTATCTGAGATTGAAATCACAGCGCAGCGCATCATGGAAGATGCAGACAGAACCAAAGCAGCCCTTTCGGCAGAGATGGAACAGCAGTGCAGGAACTTTGACGCAGAACTGGAACAGGAAACCAACCAGAAAATACAGGAGCTCCGCAACAGCCTGGAGGCTCAGAAGGATCAGGAACTGACGGTTCTCCGTCATAAGACAGAGCAGAATCTTTCCGATCTGGATACGTATTACAGGCAGAATCACCAGCAGCTGGCGGAAGATCTATTCCAGCAGCTTCTCAAATACTGAAAGGGGTGATCCGATATGGGAAGACTCCTTTCCTACAGCGGAATATCAACAAAGATCCGCGCCATGCAGAGTAAGCTGATCTCCGAAGAAGAGATTCATGAAATGCTTCAGTTCACCAGCGTCTCTCATGCGGCGGCCTGGCTGAAACGCACACCGGAATACTCAAAAGCATGGGCTGATCTTGATGAAAATTCTCTGCACCGCGGTCAGATAGAAAAACTGCTCAA
>CAVBPN010000102.1:76538-85784 GCA_963597235.1 bacterium | reverse complement strand
ATCTATCAGTTCGCAAATCCTGAACAGCGAAAATTTCTGGATCTTTATTCCAGACGCTACGAGATCCGTGTACTGAAAGAAATTATGACAAATCTGTTTGACCATCGCGATACGGACCCTGTGGATGTTTCTCCTTACCGTGAATTCTTCCGCAGACATTCCAATCTCGACCTTGACAGACTGACAGCCTGCAAGACTATGGATGAGTTTATCAATGCATTAAAAGGAAATGAATTTTACGTACCACTCTCCAGAATCCAGAACCATGATACTGCGCTTCTCTTTGACTATGGAATGGCACTGGATCTTTATTATTTCTCCATGATCTGGAATGTGCGTAAGAAGCTTTTCTCCGGCAAGGATCTCAAGCAGATCACCATGGCATACGGTGAAAAATTTGATATGCTGAATCTGCAGTTTATCTTCCGTTCCAAACAGTTTTTCAGCATGACACCGGCAGACATTTATGCTCTGCTGATTCCGATGAATTATAAACTGAAAAAAGAAGAGATCACTGCAATCGTAGAAGCTTCCACTTACGAGGAATCACAGCAGCTTTTCCGAAAAACATATTACGGCAGAAAGTACGATCATCTTTCTGCTCATAATCTCGAAGAATTTTACAACTACATGCTCCGTACCACACTCGAAAAAGAGTCACGGAAAGATCCATACTCCGTGGCAATGCTTTATTCCTATATGTATCACAAAGAGCATGAAGCAAACCGTCTGACGATCGCCATCGAATGTATCCGCTATGGTGTATCCGCAGACGAAGCAATGCAGTATATTCGCAACAATTAGTAACTATCTACAGGTAGTTACCATAATCAAACATCCCGGGAGGTATGGTAATGATTGAAAAAATGAAATTTTTAAGCATCACCGGGCCAAAAACGGATATCGACAGAATGACTCAGACTTATCTTTCCAAGTATGAGATTCATCTGGAAAATGCTCTGTCAGAGCTCACAGAAGTAGCCAGCCTGTCACCGTTTCTGGAAATCAACCCTTACAGAGAAACCCTGTCGACGATCGACAGCTTCTACGAACAACTGGACGATCCATCCCAGATCACCCCGGAGCCAATGGATGTCGAAACAGCCGTTGCCACTGTCCAGACAATTCAGGACGGATACAGACATCTGGAAGAAGAAAAATCCAGACTCCAGTCCGAACACGCAGAGATCCTCGATCCCCTGAAGATCATACGTCCATTCCGAAATCTGAATTTCGATGTTTCGCAGATCCTGAAATTCAAATATATTCACTATCGTTTCGGACGCATTGAAAAACAGTATCTTCAGAAGTTCGAGAAATATATCTACGACAATCTGGATACTTTATTTATTAAATGTGGTGAAGATGATCTGTATGTTTACGGTGTATATTTTGTACCGGAACATCAGGCACACAAAGTACATGCAGTTTACTCTTCCATGCACTTTGAACGTATCTTTATCCCGGACGAATATCATGGAACCGCAGCCGAAGCATTTGAGAAACTGGATATCCGCCATCGCGAGATTCATAAAGCTCTGGATGAAAACAAAGCAGCATCTCAGAAATTCCTTCTTGACAATGCTTCAAAGATCGTTTCCGCCAAGGCAGCCCTGGATGCATGCTCCAGTAATTTTGATATCCGTAAGCTGGCAGCCTGCACACCTGGCGATAACAACACGTTCTACATCCTGTGCGGCTGGATGACAGAAAAAGATGCTCTCGCATTCCAGAAAGACATTCAGAATGACGAAAAAATCTTCTGTCTGATGGAAGATCAGCAGACGCCGGCTAAGAAAAAGCCGCCGACCAAGCTGAAAAACCCGAAACTGTTCAAACCTTTTGAAATGTATGTCAAAATGTACGGTCTGCCGGCCTACAATGAAATGGACCCGACCTGGTTTGTTGCCATCACCTACTCCTTTATCTTCGGAGCAATGTTCGGTGATGTCGGTCAGGGACTGGCACTCTTCCTCGGCGGACTGATCCTTTATAAGACGAAACACATAGACCTTGCCGGAATCATCAGCTGTGCCGGTGTATTCTCCGTTTTCTTCGGATTTATGTACGGCAGCTTTTTCGGATTCGAAGATGTACTGAAAGCCATATGGCTGAAACCTATGAACCAGATGATGGATGTACCGCTTGTCGGAAGACTGAATGCAGTATTCGTGATCGCTATCGGATTTGGTATGTTTATCATCCTGATCTGTATGGTATTCAATATCATCAACTCCATCCGTCGTCATGACGCTGAAAAAACCTGGTTCGACAGCAACGCAGTGGCAGGACTTGTTTTCTACGGTTCCATCGTACTGACCGTTGGCCTGTTCATCTCCGGTAAAAAACTTCCGGCAACAGCCGTTCTGGTCGTTATGTTTGGCGTACCGCTGGTACTGATGTTCCTGAAAGAGCCACTCACCAACCTGGCCGAAAAGAAATCCGAGATTTTCCCTGAGCAGAAAGGTATGTTCTTTGTACAGAGTTTCTTCGAACTGTTCGAAGTTCTTTTGAGCTACCTTTCCAATACACTTTCCTTCCTGCGTATCGGTGCATTCGCTGTCAGCCACGCAGCCATGATGGAAGTTGTACTGATGCTTGCAGGCGCAACAAACGGTGGCAGCCCGAACTGGGTCGTTGTCGTTCTCGGAAACATCTTTGTATGTGCCATGGAGGGTCTGATCGTAGGTATTCAGGTTCTCCGTCTGGAATATTACGAGATCTTCAGCCGCTTCTATGCAGGCAACGGCCGTGAATTCCAGCCATTTATGAAAGCCATGAAAAAAACAACACAGCAGTAATACATCGCGGGATATAGATCCCAACTATTACATCAAATAATCATTCATTATCAGGAGGATATCATCATGAACATGATCATTCAGATTACAACAGCTATCGCACTGATTCTCAGCATTATCGTACCTTTTGGATACTTTTTCCTGGGAGAAAAAAATAAAAAACGTTACAAAAAATCCCTGATTGCCAACTGCTTTATGTTCTTCGGCGTACTTCTCGTTGCAACCGTAGTCGGATTCGCAGGAACAGCAAGCGTACAGGCTGCTTCTTCTACTGCTGATGGTCTTGCTACAGGTCTTGGATACCTTGGTGCAGCTCTTGTTACAGGTATCTCCGGTCTTGGTTCCGGTATCGCCGTTGCAAGCTCCGCAAGTGCAGCTCTTGGAGCCCTTAGCGAAGACGGATCCCTGTTTGGTAAGTCCATTATCTTCGTAGCTATGGCAGAAGGTATCGCACTTTACGGACTGATCATTTCTTTTATGATCCTTGGTAAGCTTTAAGGAGCGCTCTCTTATGAAAATGTATTTGATCAGTGATAACATTGATACCTACACAGGCATGCGTCTGGCAGGTGTGGAAGGTGTTGTCGTTCACGAACGCAATGAGCTGAAAGAAGCTCTGGAGCGTACGATCGCAGACAAAGAAGTAGGCATCATTCTTCTGACAGAGAAATTCGGCAGAGAATTCCCGGAGATCATCGACGATGTCCGCCTGCATCACAAAACACCTCTGATCATTGAGATTCCTGACAGACACGGTACCGGCCGTAAACCGGACTTTATCACTTCATATGTCAATGAAGCGATCGGACTGAAATTGTAGGCAGGAGGTAACAGTATCATGACAATAGACGAAAAGCTGCAGCATTTTTACGAGGTTTCCCTCGACGAAGCCAAAGAAGATGCTGCGCAGGCTATCCAGGAGCATAAAGAGCACCTCTCACAGAAGCTGGAAGAACACAAACAGGCAGGTCTCCAGAATGCCGAAGCTGAGATCAAAGCAGAAACCGGACACGTTCACCGCGAAGTCAACAAAGCCCTTTCTGCTGAACAGATCACCCTCAAAAGAGACTGGTCCAGAAAACAGGAGGAATTAAAAGAGACTCTTTTTTCCGAAGTAAAAGCCAAAATACAGCAGTTCATAACAACAGCAGAATACGACGAATATCTCTGCCACAGAATCACAGAAGCAATAAAATTTGCCGAAGATGACGAAATTCAGATTTTTCTCTCTTCCGGTGACAAAGATAAAGTAAACACCCTTGCACAGAAAACAGACGTACCGCTTCAGGTTTCTGATGAAGATTTCCTCGGTGGTATCCGCGCAGAAATTCCGCAGAAAAACATCCTCATTGATAATTCTTTTTCTGCAAATCTCGCAGCTATGTGCAAAGAATTCAAATTTGACGGAGGGCTGAATCATGAATAAAACAGGTATTATTTATGGCATCAACGGCCCTGTCGTCTATCTGAAAGGCGATTCCGGATTCAAGATTTCCGAGATGGTCTATGTAGGAAAAGAAAACCTGGTCGGTGAAGTCATCGGTCTGAAAAAGGGCATGACCACCGTTCAGGTATTCGAGGAGACCACAGGTCTCCGCCCAGGCGAGACCGTTACCGGTACCGGCGATGCCATCTCCGTTCTTCTCGGACCTGGTATCATTCACAACATTTTTGACGGTATCCAGCGTCCACTGGAGGAGATTGCCAAATTCTCCGGCAAATATATTTCCCGTGGTGTCAGCGTAGATTCTCTGGATACTGAGAAAAAATGGCACACACACATTACAGTAAAAGAAGGAGACGTAGTCGGACCTGGTACGATCATTGCCGAAACGCAGGAAACCGCCTCTATTCTCCATAAATCCATGGTACCTCCGAATATCACCGAAGGTACTGTCATTAAAGCAGCTGCTGACGGTGATTATACCATTCTCGAACCAATCGTCACGATCCGGCTGAATGACGGAACAACAAAGGATCTGGCTCTTGCACAGAAATGGCCGATCCGAATCCCACGTCCGACATATTTACGTTATCCTGCAAGCGTTCCGCTTGTTACCGGCCAGCGTATCCTCGATACTCTGTTCCCGATCGCAAAAGGTGGTACAGCAGCTGTTCCGGGCGGTTTCGGAACAGGAAAGACCATGACACAGCACCAGATAGCAAAATGGTCTGATGCAGATATCATCATCTACATCGGATGCGGCGAACGTGGAAACGAAATGACACAGGTTCTTGAAGATTTCAGTAAACTGATCGACCCGAAATCCGGTAACCTCATGATGGACCGTACCACTCTGATCGCCAACACTTCAAACATGCCGGTTGCTGCCCGTGAGGCATCTATTTACACTGGTGTTACACTGGCAGAATATTACCGTGATATGGGCTACGACGTAGCGATCATGGCAGACTCCACTTCCCGTTGGGCAGAGGCCCTTCGTGAATTATCCGGTCGTCTGGAAGAAATGCCTGCTGAGGAAGGTTTCCCGGCTTATCTGGCATCAAAGCTGTCCGCTTTCTATGAGCGTGCCGGCATGATGCAGAATTTAAACGGTACAGAAGGTTCCGTTTCCATTATCGGAGCCGTTTCCCCACAGGGTGGTGACTTCTCCGAACCGGTTACACAGAATACTAAACGATTTGTGCGCTGCTTCTGGGGACTTGATAAATCCCTTGCTTACGCAAGACACTTCCCGGCAATCCACTGGCTGACCAGTTACAGTGAATACCTCGAAGACCTGACCCCATGGTACCGCGATCATGTGTCCCCGAAATTTGTTGCTGACCGTAATCAGCTGATGGCAATCCTGAATCAGGAAAGTTCCCTGATGGAGATCGTTAAGCTGATCGGTAGTGATGTACTCCCGGATGACCAGAAACTGACTCTGGAAATCGCACGAGTGATTCGACTCGGCTTCCTTCAGCAGAATGCTTTCCACCAGGAAGACACCTGTGTTCCAATGGAAAAACAGTTTAAGATGATGGAGATCATCCTCTATCTGTACGAGAAATCAAAAGCCCTGATTAATCGTGGCATGCCGGTTTCCGTACTGAAAGAAGACAATATCTTCGAACGCATCATTTCTATTAAATACGATGTTCCGAACAACCAGCTCGAGAAATTCGACCAGTATATGAAAGACATCGATGAGTTTTATGACAAAGTATTAGAGAAGAACGGCTGACAGGAGGAACGTATTTATGGCAATCGAATATTTAGGTTTAAGTGAAATAAACGGCCCTCTGGTAGTCCTGGAAGGTGTCAAGAACGCCTCCTTCGAGGAGATCGTAGAATTCCGCATGGATGACGGAACTCAGAAGATCGGCCGTATCATAGAAATTTATGAGGACAAAGCGGTTATTCAGGTATTTGAAGGAACCGACAACATGTCCCTTGGAAACACACATACCCGTCTGACCGGACATCCGATGGAGATCGGACTTTCCGAAGAGATCCTCGGTCGTACTTTTAACGGTATCGGTCAGCCAATCGACGGACTGGGCGAGATCACACCGGAAGTCAGCTTAAACATCAACGGACTTCCACTGAATCCGGTAAAACGAGAATATCCACGAAACTATATCAACACCGGTATTTCCGCAATCGACGGACTGACTACCCTGATCCGTGGACAGAAACTTCCGATCTTTTCTGGAAACGGTCTTCCGCACGACAAGCTGGCTGCCCAGATCGTACAGCAGGCTTCTCTTGGCAGCGATTCCGACGAAAACTTCGCGATAGTTTTTGCAGCTATGGGTGTCAAATACGACGTTGCAGAATTTTTCCGCCGTACATTCGAAGAAAGCGGTGCTTCCGACCACGTTGTTATGTTCCTGAACCTGGCAAACGACCCGGTCGTAGAACGACTGCTGACACCAAAGATTGCACTTACCGCTGCAGAATACCTTGCATTTGAAAAAGGCATGCATATCCTTGTTATACTGACAGATATCACATCTTTCTGCGAGGCCATGCGTGAGGTTTCTTCCTCAAAAGGTGAGATTCCTTCCCGTAAAGGTTATCCGGGATATCTGTATAGTGAACTGGCTACTCTTTATGAGCGTGCCGGTATCGTACAGGGCGGCACCGGTTCTGTTACACAGATTCCGATCCTGACCATGCCGAATGATGATATCACACACCCGATCCCTGACCTTACCGGATATATCACCGAAGGTCAGATTGTTCTGGACCGTCAGCTTCACGGCCAGGCAATCTACCCGCCGATCAACGTACTTCCGTCTCTGTCCCGTCTGATGAAGGACGGTATCGGAGAAGGCTTCACTCGAGAGGATCATCAGGACGTTGCTAACCAGCTCTTCTCCTGCTACGCAAAAGTAGGTGACGCAAGAGCCCTGGCTTCCGTTATCGGTGAGGATGAACTTTCCCCGATCGATAAACGTTATCTTGTCTTTGGTAAGGCTTTTGAAGCAGAATTTGTCGGACAGAGCGAAACCGAAAACAGAAGCATCACCGAGACTCTTGATAAAAGCTGGGAGCTTCTGGGACTTCTTCCAAAAGAAGAACTTGACCGAATCGATACAAAGATCCTGAATAAGTATTACAGAGAAACTGTACGCTAAGGGGAGGTGACTGTTTATGGATCCGAATACCTTCCCCACCAAGGGTAATCTGATACTCGCAAAAAACTCACTGGCTCTCTCCCGTCAGGGATTCGAGCTGATGGATAAGAAGCGAAACATCCTGATTCGCGAAATGATGGAGCTTATCGATCAGGCAAAGGATATACAGGCTCAGATCGATGAGACCTTCCGTACCGCCTATGCGGCCCTTCAGAAGGCCAATATGGAGCTTGGAATCGCCTTTGTACAGCAGGTATCCTATACCGTTCCTGTCGAGGATTCCGTGCGGATCAAGACCCGAAGCGTTATGGGAACCGAAATTCCTCTGGTAGAATATGATAAACAGCTGACCAACACACCGACCTATGCTTACTACAGCACTAAGATATCCCTGGATCAGGCCAAGGCAGCTTTCGAGAGAGTAAAAGAGCTCTCCATTGAACTTGCCGGAATCGAAAATGCCGCGATCCGTCTGGCAGCCAATATCAAAAAGACACAGAAAAGAGCAAACGCTCTTAAAAATATCACAATTCCACGTTATGAGGCACTGACAAAGGATATCCAGAACGCTCTGGAAGAAAAAGAACGAGAAGAATTTACTCGCTTAAAAGTCATTAAACGAATGAAGCAGAAGGGTTGATCCCTCCTGCTTTTTTCGTTTTTATCAGAAATATGCATCCATATACGACTTGTTGTATTGTCAGATAATTATTCTTTCAAAGTTTAAAATTTTTCTTTTGAAGGCAAAATTCTTTAATATTTTCACTATAAAAAAGTCAATAGATTTTTTTATTTTTTTGTCGAATTTCTTAATTTCATCATTATTAACCAAAACATTTGTTTTTTATTTATTTATGTAAATCTCTTATTCCACATTAATTTTTTGTGGATAATGTGGATAACTTTGTGTATAACTCAAATATATCGAGTTTTCAACATTTTCAGGATGTGGATAACTTTTGCACCATTTTTCGCGTTATCCACATTTTTCCCCATGATTCGACAACCTTTGTGCAATTTGCTAAATAGCCGTTTTTATTCGACATTTTTTACAAAAAGTAATTTCCTGTAAAGCAAGAAAAGAGTTACAGTTCTACATTCACAGAACCATAACCCTTTTACTGAAGTTTTATTCCATATAAGTTCCAACACCGACCGGTGTATCGTAATTATAATCTGTAATCACAATTCCTTTATTGGAATTCAGCGCATGTACGACTTTTCCGTCTCCGATATACAGTGCTACATGGGAAATTCCACCGCCATAAAAAACAAGATCTCCGACCTCAATCTGGCTCAGGTCTTTTTTCTGGGATGCACTGTACTGGGCTGCTGCCACTCGCGGCAGTTCATAACCGAAGTTTGCAAATACAGACATTACAAATCCAGAGCAGTCAGCACCGTTTGTAAGACTTGTGCCACCCCATACATACGGATTTCCGACAAACTGTACTGCGAAGTCTGCAACTGCCTGACGCTTTGCCACACGCTTCTCTTCTTTCTGTCGTGCAGCTCGCTCAATTGATTCTTTACGGATACGGGCAGTCTCTTCTTTAATTTCCTGCGCACGTCTTGCTACTTCCTGAGCATCTGCATATTTCTTTGCTTCTTTTTTCAGCTCCTGGTATTCCTGTGCATGAACTTCCACCTGTGCTACGATCTGGTTTGCCATCGCACTGATGTCGCCGCCGGAAGTACTGCTGTCTGTTCCATCAGAAAACATATCATCGTCTGCTTCTGTATCATCCACACTCTCTGCATCATCTACATCCGCTTCGTCATCTGCATCCGCTTCATCGTCTTCTGTAATTTCAATCTCAACATCTTCGGAACCACTGGAAAAATCATCTGCATAAAC
>CAVBPN010000102.1:24793-76528 GCA_963597235.1 bacterium | reverse complement strand
GTCCATGTACTGCTTACACAACATATTGCCAATAACATTGCTGTTATTTTTTTCTTCATCTGTTACTCCTTTGCGTTTGTCAAAATACGTGTTTTTCGCACAATAATTATATACCTTAACATAAAAGTAACAGTTTTGTCAAATTTTCTGTTTATTAAAGATTTAAATACTATTCACAGCAACTTTAATGCTCCATTAAGTAGCGCTGAGCAGATGCCACAGCATTGGCTCCATCTGCCACAGCAGTCACTACCTGGCGGAGTTTTTTTGTACGGATATCCCCAGCCACGAAGATTCCCGGTGCACTTGTCACACCATCTTCTCCGGCAATGATATAACCGCTCTCATCCAACTTTACAAGGTCTTTAAATTTCCCGCTTCCCGGCACGATTCCGACTGCGATAAATACACCGTCCACCGGAATTTCTTTTTCTTCATCAGTTTTTACATTTCTAACCTTCAGTGCCTCTACTTTATCTGTACCTTCCACAGAGACCGGTACACTGTCCCATACCAGTTCCACATTACGGTAGGCAAACAGGCTGTCCTGAAGGATCTTCTCCGCACGAAGCTCATCACGTCTGTGTACCAGATAAACTTTCTTACAGGTACGGGAAAGAAGAATTGCATCCTCAACTGCTACATTTCCTCCTCCAACTACTGCAACGGTTTTCTCCTGGAAAAATGCAGCATCACAGGTTGCACAGTAAGAAACACCCATACCGCCAAGTTCCTCTTCTCCCGGAATGCCAAGATGACGATGTGTCGCACCACAGGCTACGATCACTGTCTTCGCACGATATTCATTCTTCTTTGTACGGATTACCTTAATTCCATCTTCTTCGCTGACAGAACGGACCGGTTCTCTCTTTGGTTTCATACCAAGTTTCTCTGCATGTCCTGCCATTGCCTCCCCCAGATCCAGTCCGGTGATTCCCGGCAGTCCCGGATAATTGTCCACTTCATATGTGTCCACGATCTGTCCACCCTGAACAAATTTTTTATCCAGCCAGATCACATTCAGTTTTGCCCTCGTCGCATAGATTGCAGCACAGATTCCTGCCGGACCTGCCCCAAGAATTGCCAGATCATATATATTATTTTCCATCAGCTTCAGCCTCACTTTCTCTATTGGTAAATACTGCTGTCCTGTTCATTTACAGCTGCTGCCTATCAGTTTAGCATACAATCGTTTTTTTTCCAATAAGATAGTAAAAAGCACTTCCCCGAGGTCTCTATGCAGTTATCTTTTCATAGACCAATCCCCCGTATTCTGATCGCGGGCTCACTGTGTCTTGTCTTTCTCCTCGGAACTGTTCTTGGATGGGCAAATACCCACCTGCTCACCGAAGACAGCCATTTTGAACGATTTACGGAAGAACTTTTTCAGAAAGAAGTTTCCGGAAATATGCTGAATCTCCATTATTCGCTGGCTTACCCGGAAAAGAAAGGGATACAGCGGCCAAAAGCATCCCTCGGCACAATTACCCTGGCCTCTTCCGGCTCATCGGATACAGCCTCTGAATCAGAAGATTTTGCTTCTAAAACACTCAAAAAACTTCAGACGTTTAAGGCTTCCGGTCTTTCTGAGTCAAACCAGCTCACCCTCGACATGCTCCTTCTGTATTATAAAACACAGGAAGATTTTCAGGCTCTTGCCATTCTGGAAGAGCCTTTGAGCCCAAGTCTCGGCATTCAGGCACAGCTTCCTGTCCTTCTGGCGGAATATTCATTCTATCAGGAGCAGGATATCGCAGACTATCTGAATCTCCTTGTCTCCGTGGAACCTTATTTTGAAAGTATTCTTGCCTTTGAACAGGAAAAATCAAAACAGGGTTACTTCATGAGCGATACGACTCTGGACCGCATCCTGAACCAGTGTCAGGCATTTATCAAAGATCCGGATTCAAACTATATGCTGGAAATTTTTGCTGAAAAGTTAAAGGAATTTGGAAAGCTCTCTCAGAAAGAACAGGATATGCTGATACAGAAACATAAGCGGATTCTCCTGAACAGAGTGATTCCTGCTTATCAGAAACTGATCCTTGGGCTGCAGTCCCTCCGGGGCACCGGCCGTCCGAGTCAGGGGCTCGCACACTTAACTGGCGGAAAAGAATATTATGAGTATCTTTTGCAGAGCCAGACCGGCTCTTACGTGCCCGTTAAAGATATGCAGAAACGGCTGACCGGACAGATTGCCGCAGATATGGACACCGTACAGAAAATGTTAAAAGAACAGCCTTCTCTTCTGCGAAAACTGAACAGTGATCCTGACCTTCCTGAAATGGAACCGCAGCATATCCTCTCCGCTCTCTGTGAAAAAACAAGTACAGACTTCCCGGCTCTGCAGGATACGGATTTCACTGTCCGATACGTACATAAATCCATGCAGGAATACTTAAGCCCGGCGTTTTATCTGACTCCGCCTTTGGATACCCGTTCACCCAATGTCATCTACATCAATCCTGCCGATCAGACCGGAAATCTGGAACTTTTTACCACGTTGTCCCATGAAGGATTTCCGGGGCACCTGTATCAGACTATCTTCTTTGGTAACGCAGAACCTTCTGATATCCGCTATCTGATCACCTCCAGCGGCTACATAGAAGGCTGGGCAACTTATGTGGAATCCTATGGGTATCAATACGCCGCCGATTATCTTGAGGATAAGGCCGCCTCTGATTACGTCCGTCTCGCCTGGCTGAACCGCAGCATCAATCTGTGTATCTATTCTCTTCTGGATATCGGTATCCATTACTATGGCTGGAGTCAGGCCGAGGCTGCCAGACTGTTAAAACTCTTTGGAATCACAGATGCAAAAGCACTATCCGAAATCTGTCAGTACATCGTGGAAACACCCGGAAACTATCAGAAATACTGTTGGGGATATCTTAATTTTATCGACCTTAAAGCAGAGTGGCAGAATGCTCTCGGAGATGATTTTGATCTGAAAATCTTTCATCAAAATCTTCTGGAAATTGGCCCTGTCCAATTTCCTGTACTGCAAAAATATATGCGGAAACAGCTGCACAAACTGACTTCCGAAAAAGCCTCCCTATCTGCCGCTGTAGATTCCAATATTCAAAAGGAGGTGCCGCCAGTGCACCTCCTACTCATTTCCATATTCATCAAAAAATTTCTGCAATTTCAATAATGCCTTCGTAAGATCTTCGGTTTCCTTGGGATTCAGTCCATCCATAACCGCCATGACCATCTTTTCATGAAAGATCTTATGATGCAGATATGCCTTCTCACCCTTTTCTGAAAGAGAAACAAGAACAACTCTTCGGTCTTCCTCACTTCTGGTACGTTCCACATAGCCTTTCTTCACAAGATGGTTGATTGCGATTGTCAATGTCCCTACCGTAACAGACATCGCTTTTGCTACTGTAGACATATTTTTTGCTTCCTGTATTCCGATTGCTTCCATAATATGCATATCATTTACTGATATGTCTTTATACTCTGATGTGATCAGGGCACGTTCCTCGATATCAAGAATATCCCTGAATAATTTTACCAGAATGCCGTTGACTGTTTCGTATGAATTCATACGTCTCTCCTCCGCTTCTTTTTCCCTCGGCGCAATTTCTCTGTCTTAATCTTACATTTTTATATTTGATGTTTCTTATTATAACGTATATTTATTTGAAGCACAAAGTATTTTTACACTTATTTTTTTAACTTAATTCTTTCTTTAAGAGAATCTATTTGCTATAATAAGAAACTGAACATACAACGACTTTTTTCACAAAAAAGGTCTCACAAAATACACAAAGGAATTTATTATGAAAAAAAACAAAAACATCCCCTTAAACCTTAAGGAACAAATCAACTCACGTATCGGTCTGATCTGCTCCATCGTGGTTATGGTTCTTCTGGTTCTTGTTTTTCATCAGCTCGACTATCACCTGATCCAGAAACCAGCTGACCAGGCTGCAAAAGAAGCCGCGAAACAGAAAGAAGAGGCAGAGACTGCTGCAAAAGCTCCGGAAGTTTCCACTGCAACTGTTGTTGCTGTCGGTGACAACCTGTTCCATGACAGTCTGATCGAATCCGGTAAATCCGATTCCGGCACATGGAATTACGATAAGATCTACGAAAATGTAAAGGATGAGATTCAGGCAGCCGACATTGCCATGGTCGATCAGGAAACAGTCTTCACTACAGATCATGATGCAGTCAGCGGATATCCTTCTTTCGCCACTCCGACAGAAGTCGGTGATGCGTTGATCAATGCAGGATTCGATGTCATTGAATCTGCAACCAACCACATCGATGATTACGGATATGATTATATCGCTCAGACACTGAACTTCTGGAAGACAAGTTATCCGGATGTTCCGGTTCTCGGAATTCACGAGACCGAAGAAGACGCAAATAACGTTAAAGTCCTCGAAGTAAACGGCATTAAAGTTTCTTTCCTGGATTATACATACGGAACCAACAACTCCGGTGCCGGCGACGGCAAAGAATACATGATCGACATATTCGAGAAAGACAATGTATCCTCCATGATCCAGAAAGCCAAAGAAAACAGTGATGTACTGATCTTCGTTGCACACTGGGGCAAGGAACTGGAACCAATGCCAAACGAATACGAGAAAGAATGGGCGACCTTCCTGATGCAGCAGGGTGTTGACGTCGTGATCGGCGGTCATCCGCATACACTCCAGCCATATGGAACCATGTCCGACAAAGAAGGACACAGTATGCTCATCTTCTATTCCCTCGGAAACTTCGTATCCACACAGGAGTCATTTGATGCACTACTCGAAGGAATGGGCTGCTTCACCATCCAGAAAACTGTCCAGGACGGCGAAACCTCCATCGAGATCCTCGATCCGGAAGTGAAACCAATGGTTATGCATTATAATAAAGAGAACAGCGTATTCAGTCCGTATATGCTCTCCGACTATACCGAAGAACTTGCATCCCAGCATGAATTACGTACCGTTCTTGGAGACGATTCCTTTACCCTTGCGAACCTCCAGGCCCGCTTCCTGGAAATCATGTCTCTGAAAGTTACCCCGTCCACCAATACCACCCTTCTGGATGCTTCCTTCAACTCCGATGGTGACATGGTAGATTCCGACGGTAATTACATAGACGATACCTGGTCTGTAAGCGCTTCTGATTCCCAGAGCAGCTCTTCAGATGACAGCTCTGACGACTCCTCGGACAACTCTGATGACTCCTCGGACAGCTCAGATTATTCCGACGAGTCCGACTACTACGATGAATCAGATTACTCCGATGACACCGACTACAGCGACGAATCCGACTATTCCGACGAAGACTACTGATACTAACACTCTTCCGGTTCAGGCTCACCACCCGTTCCGGAAGCTGAGAGAATAATAAACACACATAAAATGTAAAATAAAACTCCTCTTATGTATTCGAGCAATCAGACGCCTGAAGAAATTTGTAGAAGTACTTGAAAGAAAAAATATTGCTAGTACTTCTGAATTTCTGAATTGTCTGTTGCTGAATACATAGACGGAGTTTTAATAACACTATATTTTGTTCTCTCTTACTTCCTGAGCAAAAGCCGTTTTGCATTCTCTTCAGTAATTGCTATAACGTCTTCTTCGCTGACGCCCTTAAGCGTAGCGATCATCTCTGCCACATACGGCAGATTCAACGAACTGTTCCGTTTTCCACGATTCGGTTCTGGACTTAAATAAGGACTGTCCGTCTCCAGCACCAGCTGCTCCAGCGGTGCATACTCCACAACTTCCTTAAGCTTCTTCGCATTCTTAAACGTCACAACTCCGCCGATTCCAAGATAGAGTCCCATATTCAGATATTCCCTTGCCATCTCTTTTCCATAAGAAAAACAATGGATAATACCACCATACATGCCACCTTTCATACAATCCTTCACAAGCTCCAGCGTATCCTTCGCAGCATCCCTGCTGTGGATCATAAACGGCATCTTTTCTTCCCTGGCGATTTCCATCTGCGCAAGAAACATCTTCTTCTGAATCTCATGCTCCTGTTCTTCCTTATGCCAGTAATAATCCAGCCCAATCTCCCCAATTGCAACCGCTTTTGGCAGCTGACACAGACGACGAATCTCTTTCAGTGTATCCTCTGTCATCTTCTCTGCATCGTCCGGGTGAATTCCAAACGCGCCATATACAAACGGATATTTTTCCATCAACTCTTCCGTTGCTTTCAGGCTCTCAATCGAAGCACATGCATTTACAACATGTCCGATTCCATGTTCTTCCATGGAATTCAGTAAAACCTCTCTGTCCTGATCAAATGCCTCATCGTCATAATGCGCATGCGTCTCAAAAATCATATGTGTTTCCATCAGTCATTCTGCTCCTCAATCATAAATTCCCCGTTACTGTTCACGCTCAGCAACCTGTTCAAATTCCATTCCCTCACGGATAATTCCTCCGTGAAGCACCCTGGCAAAAACTCCCTCACGTGGCATAATGCAGTCTCCCATCTTCTGAAAGATTGCACAGCCATGATGGCACTCCTTACCAATCTGCGTCATTTCCAGTACGACCTCTCCACAGCGAAATCTGGTTCCAACCGGGAGCGACGAAAAATCAAATCCCTGCACCACAAGATTTTCACCAAACGCACCGACTTCTACTTCTGCGCCTCTTGCACGAAAAGCTTCTATTTTATCATAAGACAAAAGACTTACCTGACGATGCCATTTACCTGCATGCGCATCATTTTTAATGCCCCAGTCTTCTATAAATTCTGCTTCCTGCACCGGATGTTTCTGTGTGCCTTTCTTTTCGCTGATGCAGACCGCGATCACTTTACCCATAGCAATTTCTCCCTGATTATTTTCGCGCACAGTTACCGGCTTCACCAGTCAGAATCTCGATTCCATGGCCCAGCGCATCAATGATATATTCCAGACTTTCCTTAACCGCTTTCGGACTTCCCGGAAGATTGATGATCAGTGTCTTTCCACGGATTCCTGCAGTCGCGCGGCTCAGCATTGCTCTTTTCGTGATCGTCATGCTGTATGCACGGATTGCCTCCGGGATTCCCGGAACCTTACGCTCGATAACTTCCTCGGTCGCCTCCGGAGTTACATCTCTTTCTGAAAATCCGGTTCCTCCTGTTGTCAGAATCAGTTCTGCCTTCTCTGAATCTGCTATTTCCTGCAATTTTCCCGCAAGCATTACCTGGTCATCCGGAAGGATATCCATAGAAATTACTTCATATCCTTCTTTTTCCAGAATCTCTTTGATCACAGGTCCGCTTAAATCTTCCCGTTCGCCTCTGTATCCGGAATCACTTGCTGTTATAATTGCTGCACGCTTCATATTATCCTCCATTTCCTTTTATCTCTCCTCAAAACGGAAATCTCCGCTTTTTCCACCTGTTTTCTCGATCAGATGAATTTCTGACATAACCATATGCTTATCGATTGCCTTGCACATATCATAAACAGTCAGCAGGGTCACCTGCACCCCTGTCAATGCTTCCATCTCCACACCGGTTTTTCCTTCTGTCTTTACGGTGCAGAAAACATGAATCTGATTTTTCTGTTGATCCAGTTCGTAATCAATGGCACATTTCTGTATCGGCAGAGGATGGCACATCGGAATCAATTCAGATGTTTTTTTCACGCCCATGATTCCGGCTACTCTCGCCACTCCGAGAACATCACCTTTTTTTATATTTCCTGCCGTTACTGCTTTCATGATCTCCGGTCCGACGGAAATATATCCTGTCGCCAGAGCCGTTCTGTACGTAACCTGTTTCCCGGAAACATCAACCATTACCGCATTCCCATTCTGGTCAAAATGTGAAAATCCGTTTCCCATGGCTTTATCCTCCTGATTTTCTTCTGCCATACAGTATACTCGTAAAGCACACATCTTCGCAAGTATAATGCACAACAAAAATCCCCTGTGCTCACTGTAAGATACACAGGGGATTGAAATTCCAGTTACTGTTATTTAATTGATCAACAGATTTCTGCTCCTGCCGGCATTTCTTTTTCCGGTACCATCAGAGACAGATTTCCGTCTGCATCTTCTGCACAGAGGATCATACCTTCGCTTAAGATTCCTGCAAGTTTTGCAGGTTTCAGGTTGGTAACGACCATAACTTTCTTTCCTACCATCTCTTCTGCGCTGTAGTGAGATTTGATTCCGGATACGATCTGACGTACCTGGCTTCCGATCTTAACCTG
Organism: bacterium; assembly: GCA_963597235.1. Taxonomy (GTDB): domain Bacteria; phylum Bacillota; class Clostridia; order Lachnospirales; family Lachnospiraceae; genus Blautia_A. The sequence continues at coordinate 68,343 of CAVBPN010000102.1, read as the reverse complement.
AAAACAGAGAAGTTTACGGGATTTCTTCACTTCTTCGCAGGCGATGATCTCACCAACCTGGAACTGAAGTTTTCCGAAGTCGTCAAATGTAATCTCTGGTTTTGCTTCAATATCGATCACGTTTTCTTCTTTTTTCTCTTCTACCGGCTCTGCTTTCTTCGGATGAAGTTCTTCTACTTTTGCAAGTATTTCTTTAAGGTCAAGACGAGCAAACAGAATCTCCGGTTTTTCGGTTACTTTGTTTCCTGACGGATAGAGTCCGAATGTCTTGAGATCCTCAAGAGTACGTTTTTCTGCATTTAACTGAGCAAGAATGCACTCTGTTGTCTCCGGCATGAAGGATTCCAGAAGAGTTGCACCCATGGTAATTCCCTCAACCAGGTTATAGAGAACGGTTGCAAGACGGTCCTTCTTTGCTTCGTCTTTTGCAAGAGCCCACGGCATGGTCTCGTCGATGTATTTGTTCAGACGTTTGAACAGAGTGAAGACTTCAGTCATAGCGTCTGCAACACGCAGTTTGTCCATCTTCTCAGCAACTTTACCTGGAACAGCCAGTGCAAATGCTTTGAGGTCTTCGTCAACCGGCTCAACGACATTTTTGTTTTCTACGATACCGCCGAAGTATTTGTTGGACATGGAGATGGTACGGTTTACAAGGTTTCCGAGGGTGTTTGCAAGCTCGGAGTTCAGTCTCTCTACCATCAGCTCCCATGTGATGACACCATCGTTTTCGAATGGCATTTCGTGAAGTACGAAATAACGGACAGCATCTACACCGAAGAAGTCTACGAGTTCGTCTGCGTAAATTACGTTTCCTTTGGATTTACTCATCTTGCCGTCACCCTGGAGCAGCCACGGATGTCCGAATACCTGTTTCGGAAGCGGCAGGTCAAGTGACATCAGGAAGATCGGCCAGTAAATGGTATGGAAACGGATGATGTCTTTACCGATCAGATGAAGGTCTGCCGGCCACAGTTTGTTGAACTGTTCGGAGCTTTCGCCGTCGCAGTCGTAACCGATTCCTGTGATATAGTTTGTCAGGGCATCCAGCCATACGTAAACAACATGCTTCGGATCGAAGTCTACCGGAATTCCCCATTTGAAGGATGTTCTGGATACGCAGAGATCCTGAAGTCCCGGAAGAAGGAAATTGTTCATCATCTCGTTTTTGCGTGATTCCGGCTGAATGAAATCCGGATGTGTATTGATATGTTCGATCAGGCGGTCTGCATATTTACTCATTTTGAAGAAGTAAGCCTCTTCTTTTGCCGGAACGCATGGACGTCCGCAGTCCGGACATTTACCGTCTACAAGCTGTGATTCTGTGAAAAAAGATTCGCAAGGTGTACAGTACATTCCTTCGTAATGTCCCTTGTAGATATCTCCTTTTGCGTACATTTTCTTAAAAATTTTCTGAACCTGTTTCTCATGGTCAGCATCTGTGGTACGGATGAATTTATCACAGGAAGTGTTCATCAGATCCCAGATTCTCTTGATCTCACCGGATACGTTGTCTACGAATTCCTTTGGTGTGATTCCGACTTCTTCTGCCTTAAGTTCGATCTTCTGACCATGTTCGTCAGTTCCTGTCTGGAAAAATACATCGTATCCTTCCTGCCTCTTGTAACGTGCGATCGCATCTGCCAGTACTATCTCATAGGTATTGCCGATGTGCGGCTTACCGGATGTATAGGCGATCGCGGTTGTAATATAATACTTCTGCTTTTCCATTGTACAGTTCCTCCTGAATATGATTTTTGATAATAATCCCCTACGGATTGCTCCGCAACACGCTGCTCCTTCGCTTAGGGTATAAAAAAAGACCCCTTCTCATAGAGAAGACGAGTCCTGCCCGTGTTACCACTTCTGTTCGTTCCTGCCTCGCGGTCAGAAACCTTATCGGGTACGATTCTGTGCTGCTAAACCAGACCCTCTGATTCTGTAATAATGATCTGATGCACTCCTGATACCCTTCCGCTATAACAGGCGGTCCTGTTGCAGTCTGAATAATAACTGAAATCTCAGTTCCGGTATGCCATATCGCCTCGCCGGCACTGATGCTCATCTCGACTGCACCTCTCCCAAGCCATCTTCCATCTGCACCTGCACTTCCCTCTCAGCCACGGAAATCAAACGATTATTTTGTTCTGCTCCATTCTTTTTATTTATAGAATAGAAGTTTTTCCTTCGGGGAATTCTCTGTAATGTGGTCAGCAAATGTACTCTCTTGTTCGTTGAGTTTGCTTATATTTCGCGGAAATCACTGGTTCCCACTCCTTTAGAAATAGTAGCATATTTGTAAATGTTTGTAAACCGCGAATTTTGCCCTGCATGTCTCGGGATTTTGCCATTATTCATGGCAAAACACCTCGCGGGATACTACCTGTGAACAGTTACTTGCCTTCTAAGACACAGGACACCTCCAAAAAATTACCGAAAAATGTAATCTTACATATACCATAAATATGCATAATTCTGTATATTTAGTACACACTATCTCCTGTCAGCACGCTCTATCCTGTATGAGTTCTGGCTACCAGATGTTCCAATTGACGAACATATATTCTGAGTTGTATTATAAATTCAACAAATAAATTCACAATTATCTGACACTAACTTTTTCTATTTTCCCCAAAGGAGGAATTTTTATGCAGGCTTTATCACAGACAAACACAGGCGATACCTGTACTATTAAATGGATGTTCGGCGTCCCGGAAATCCTCGAAACTATGAGAAACATGGACATCAAAGAAGGCAGCACTATCCAGGTCATCCAGAAATGCCGTGACTGGCTGATCATCGGAAGCAATAATCGCCGCCTGGCAGTTGGAAATGAGGTTGCGGATCGGATACAGGTGTAATAAAAATGGGGCTCGTACCAACCAGTACGAAGCCCCTTCTTCATGATTCTTTTGTTAAATATTCCTCTACCGCCTTCAGAAAAGTTTTAGCATCTATTAATTGTTTCTCTGCTTCTTTTTTGCTTGCAATAAAAAAGTCATCATAGTCCGACTTCTCTCTTAAAAATGCACTATTTTTTATAATGACAGATAAGTTTCTATCAAGAATATTTTCCTTCAAGTACTCTTTGTTGAAAAAAGCAATTACTCCAGAATGCTTGGATGAATCAAAACCTTTTAAAATATTTGCAGCCCGCATAGCATGAAAAATTGCATAATACGACCGATTTAAAGAAGTCTTATATTGCCCAATTTCAAGATTGCCCTCTGCTGCAGTCATCATCTCTCTGGCTCTTTCCATACGATAACCCGCAAGTTCTTTTAAGCTGCTTTCCAAAGAATAATTCCCTCCTTCTGTACATTCTGATAAAAAGGAAGTATTTTCCCCCATTTCCGCATATTATCTTCCTGAATATCTATTATCGAAAATACTCTGTCATAACGAAGATCTAAATCTGCTGACCATTGAATAAATTTTTCTCTTGTATCATCATCCATATCATTTCCAATAATTATGGCAATATCAATATCACTTTCTGGAGTACTTTCGTTTCTGGCAACAGATCCGTAAAGAATAATTTCCTTGATATTATCTAAAAAAATGTCTAATAATCCTCCAACCAGTTCATCTTTCATTAAATTTGTCAACATCTTCATCACCTGCCTGTCATTCACTTCTTTTTATTAATTATAACCTGCCTCTTTTTATTTAACAACAGTTTTTCAAACTATTAAAACAAACCAATCTGCTATAACCAGCGATTGGTTCGTTCATTTTTTTATCCAAGTAAGCGTATCAGGAAGCTTCCACAGATCAGCACAAGTGCTCCGCCAAGTCTGGTTGCCATCTGTGCGAATGGGATGAGTTCCATGCGGTCTGCAGCGGAAAGTACGGCGATGTTTCCGGTTCCGCCCATGCTATTGGTGCACAGTCCGGCGGTGATGGATGCTTCTACCGGATAGAAGCCGAATAATTTTCCGAGAAGTCCAGATACAACTGCAACAGTCACAATGATCGTAATGCAGATGATCAGGAACTGCGGTGTCATGGCTTTTCCGAGAACTTTCATGTCGAGCAGTGCCACACCGATTCCGGCAAGTAATGCGTGGGTGAAATTTTTCATGACAAACTGTCCCCACTGGACTGCCATGTACTCATATTTCTCAGGGATAATTCCCAGAAGCTTAAAAATTACAACAACGATGATCATAAAAGCGTATGCATGCACGTTCGGGAATACGTGGCTGATCAGTGTACCTATTGTAAAGAATCCGCAGGAAAATAATAATCCGGTTCCCATGATGGAAAGGTCCATTTTTCCATTCGCTGTTTCTTTTTTCTTTTCTTCCGGCATGTCCATCAATTTACCGTTTCCGTTAATCGCCGGAAACTGCATTCCGATCTTTGCAATCAGTGCCGCACTGATGATCGCCAATACATTTCCGATCGCTGATGCAGGAATCATCTGTGAAATGATTCCTGCCTGCTCCAGACCAGTCGCATTGGCATAGATCTGAGAAAGTGGCGTCACACCTGCGCCCATGCCGCCGCTCATCATCGGCATTGCGATATAGAGAATGCTGTCGTTAAATCCACGTCCTGTCAGCATTCCTGCCACGCCGCCCATGAGCATTGCACATGCCATGGAGATAAAAGATACCGGAAGAAATCGAACGGCTGCTTTTTTGAGCAGATCACGGTTCATTCCAAGAATGCTTCCTGTAATCAGTGCAGAAATATAAAAATCCAGAAATCCGACATCATTCATAAAATTCTTACAGTTTGCAACAACGCTCGCCGGCAGTAACCCAAAGGATGCCAGTGCAGAAGATGCAAAAATACAGAACACTGCACCGCCGCCAAGGTAAGACCGCACGATCGGGATTTTTGATCCGAGCAGATTAAAAACACTTCCAAGTACGATCATAACTGCAAGTGCACCGACCATATTTGTCGGAAGAATCTCTGTCTGCGCCGCAAAAAGAACGATCACCGCCAGCACCAGATAGACAGGAATCGACAGCCCCATGATCTTCACATCCAGAATTTTGTCAAACATACTTGTTTCCGCTGTTCTCTGTGCCTCCATAAAAACCTCCCCCTTCGTTTTATGAATTCTTGTGCAGTTTTGACATGCCTGTCTCGATTGCTGTTTTTGCTACTTCTTCTGCAACATATTTTGCTACTCTTTCGTCAAATGCGCCCGGAATGATATAGTCTTCTCTTAATTCTTCCGGCTTGATGATATCTGCGATTGCTTTTACCGCAGCGATCTTCATGTCCTCTGTGATATCTGTCGCTCTCGCATCAAGTGCACCGCGGAAGATTCCCGGGAATACAAGAACGTTGTTGATCTGGTTCGGGAAATCGGAGCGTCCCGTTGCAACCACTCTTGCACCGCCTTTTTTGGCTTCATCCGGCATGATTTCCGGTGTCGGGTTCGCCATTGCAAATACGATCGCATCGTCAGCCATAGTGCTTACCATCTCTGCTGTCACAATGTTTGGTGCGGATACGCCGACAAAAACATCTCTGCCTTTCATAGCTGTTTTGAGATCTCCATGAATCTGCTCTTTGTTTGTTTTTTCTGCCATTTCTTTCTGTGCCGGGTTCATCCATTCTTCGCCAGCTGCAAGGATTCCCTTTCTGTCGACAAGAACAACATCTCCGATTCCAAGTTCCAGAAGCAGTTTACAGATGGAAATTCCCGCGGAACCTGCGCCATTGATAACTACTTTTGCGTCAGAGAATTTCTTGTTTACCAGTCTCAGCGCGTTTGTAAGTCCTGCTGATACAACGATCGCTGTTCCGTGCTGGTCATCATGGAAAACCGGAATATCCAGTTCTTCTTTCAGACGACGCTCGATCTCAAAACATCTCGGAGCCGAAATATCTTCCAGGTTGATTCCGCCAAATGTCGGTGCGAGGTGTTTTACGGTCTCAACGATCTCGTCCGGATCTTTTGTGTCGAGGCAGATCGGGAATGCATCAATTCCTGCGAATTCTTTAAAAAGGATTGCTTTTCCTTCCATGACTGGCATCGCTGCTTCCGGTCCGATGTCACCCAGTCCCAGTACGGCTGTTCCATCAGAAACAACTGCGACCAGATTTCCTTTTGCTGTGTAACGGTAAACTTCTTCTTTGTTGTCTCTGATCTTTCGACATGGTTCTGCAACACCCGGTGTGTATGCAGTGCTCAGATCATCTCTTGATTTTACTGAAACTTTTGAAACTACGCTTACTTTCCCTTTGTTTTCCTCATGCATTCTTAAAGCCATTTCGTTATAATTCATAATTCCGATCTCCTTTTTTCCGTTCAGGTTTTGTTGTTGATGTCAGCATACCATTTCCTGAAAAAAAGAAAAGTTTATGTAAGTTTTAAAAACCTTTTGTAAGTAAAAAAAATGCCTCTGCGTGCAAAATCGTGTATACTTAAATCAGACGTAACTGAATAGTTACAATCAGACATCTACTTCAATGATCGGAGGGCTGCCCATGAACCACAGCGAAGAATCCATTCAGAAAAAACTTTCCAAATCTTATTTTCTTCTGGTTGCCATACTTTTGCTTGTCACCGTTGCCTTTGTGCTTCCCGCACAGTTAAATGAACTGAACGATTCTCTGGAAGACAAGATTTCATGGACAGGGTATATTCTTTCTGAAAATGCAGAGATCATAGAAGGAATGAAAAAAGGGGAATTTTCTGCGGATCTGCAGGAGATGCTTCGAACTCTTACAAGGAGTTCTGATGAAGTAGATTATATCGTTTTTGCGGATACAGATTCTGTCAGGATCTTTCATCCGGAGCAGGATTCCATCGGTCAGAAATTCGCCGGCGGTGACGAGGCAGAGATTCTCAAAGATCCAACACCATACATCACCACAAAAAAAGGTGCGCATGATATCCAGAAACGTTCTTTTCATCAGTTACGTGATTCCGATGGAACGGTGCTCGGTTTTGTCATGGTAAGTGCTTCTCTTTCGACAGTCCGCAGTGCACAGTATAAACTGATTGCAAAGTTTCTGCTGATCTTCCTCGGGCTGACAGTCCTGGGAATGCTTTTTGCCACCTACACCGCAAGAAGGATCCGCCGCAGCCTGCTTGGATATGAACCTGCTGATATTGCAAAAATGTTTGTGCAGCGTGAGGAGATTCTGGAAAAAATCGATGAGGGAATCCTTGCTTACGACCTTTCTTTCGCCAAGATATATTCCAACTCTGCCGCAGACAGCCTCCTTGGAAAAACTTACGATCTTGCATCAGATGCCAGAGTTTATGGACTATGCCAGAAATGTCTGGAAGAAAACCAGACCTGTTCTTCCATCCCACACGAGTACGATGGAAAAACACTGCTTTTAAGCATCATGCCGCTTTTTAATGAAGAAAAATGTATCGGCTTTTTGCTTATGTTCAGAGATCGGACGGAAATGCTGGAACTTGCCGACCAGCTTACCGGTTCCACACACATCGTAGAAGCACTGCGGGCTTCCACTCATGAATTTCTCAATAAACTGCATATCATTTCCGGTATGCTCCAGATGGAAAATTATGAGCAGGCGATTGCCTTTGTTGACGGGCTTTCCAACGAAACTCGAAACAGTTATCAGACTGTTATCCAGCAGATCCATAACAAAACAATTGCTGCGCTGCTGCTTGGAAAGCAGAGCCATGCCAAGGAGCTGGATATCGATTTCAGCATCCAGAAAGACTGTTATCTGGACGCGCACAACGATTTTCTTTCCACACAGGAACTTGTCACAATCATTGGAAATCTCATAGAAAATGCCTTCCACGCAGTTGAAAATATGGAAGGCATCCGGCAGGTGCAGTTTTTTGTCCGGCAGACAGAGGATGGCCTGACGATCATTTCCGATGATACCGGATGTGGAATGACAGAGGCGCAGATTACGGAACTTCTGGCCGGTAATTTCACAACCCGCGGTGAAGGACACGGGGTTGGGTTCCGTCTGATCCAGGAGATCATAAACAAACACAAAGGCTATCTGTCCATTGATTCAGAACCAGATGTCGGTTCTTCCTTTACCATCAGCATCCAGAAAAAACGGAATGGGGGAAAAATGCATGATTAAAACTGTAATCGTAGAAGACGACCTTATGGTCGCGGAAATCAATAATCAATTCGCCACGAAAACGCCCGGGATCCAGATCGCAGCAACTTTCCACAATGGCACAGATGCCCTGCACTTCCTGTCTGAAACACACGTGGACCTGCTGCTTCTGGACCTCTACATGCCCGGTTTCTCAGGCCTGGAACTGCTCCGCGAACTCCGCAGACAGAAAAACGATGTCGATGTCATCATGATCACTGCTGCCAACGACGCAGAACATATCAAAGAAGCATTACAGCTTGGCATCACAGATTATCTGATCAAACCATTTAAGTATGAGCGCTTCGCAGAGGCTCTGGACAAATATCTGCTCAAACACAAGCTCATGCAGACAGGAATGGATTTCACACAGTCCGATGTAGACCAGTTATTAAATAACCGACACCTGTCCGAAAAATCCAAAGAGATCGAACTCCAGAAAGGTCTTCAGCGCAAAACCCTGAACCTGATCTCCGACTGCCTCAAGGCACACAAAGGCGAATACCTCACCAGCGAGTTTATCGCCACAAGTGTCAATCTCTCCCAGGTCACCGCCCGCCGCTACCTCAACTACCTGGTCGAGACCGACATCATCAAAAGCCGTATCGACTACTCCACCGGCGGCCGGCCGTGTATGGAGTATATGCTGATCTGATATTAATCCAATACATATTCTAATCATTTTTCTGATTCTAATAATTATTATAATGATTTTTATTAGAATAATCATTAGAATCAACAAAAGACCTCCTTCTGATATCACTCAGAATAAGATCTTTTGTTTTTTCGCATTATATCACTTCATATTTCTCTATCTCACAACTATGCTTCTTTGTCTTTTTGTCATAATTGATTCCAACCAACAGAATTTCGCCTGTATATTCCTGAACAGACTCTGGATAATTTTTGTCTTTTATCTGCTGGATAGCTGTCTGTGCATTTTGGTTCCATTTGAGTTCTACGACCAGTGCAGGATAACTTTGTCTGTATTCCGGTTTTGGAATAAACACAAAATCAGCAAATCCTCTTCCCGAGGCTAATTCTCTTAACGGTTTAAAATAATACTGCATCGCACTCAGATAGGCAATTGTAAGTACACTGCTCAGTGAATTCTCATCATTATATTGAATCACAGAAGTATATTCACTGTGAATTTTCTCAATGCTTTTTGCTACTGTTTCCGTATCCATATCCAATGTCGCATCCAGTAAAACAGAAGACTTTTGTTGAAAGTCCAACAATTCGTTCCATTTTTTTCTTTTTGTTGCACGAATCAGTTCTTCCCGGATTTCTTCATTAGGAACAAATGCTTTCTTCAGTCTCTGATTATATGCAAGATACCCCAGATGAATCATATAAGTAAGCACATCATCTTTATCTGCAAAATTTACTGTATCATTTTGAAAAGAAGTTACATCGATCTCCACAGAATTTCCCGCTATCATTTCAATAACAGATGTTTTCAATCCGTCAAAATCCATATTAATAAGCGGAACAATTACTTCATAAGACCCCGTTCCAGACCAGTAGCTCTGAAATTCTCCCTCTATCATCAGACTGACCACTGCATTCGGATTATATACATGATGATTTCCCAGCTGATATCCATCATACCAGCGTTTTACTTCTTCATAATCCTTTTTGTAGTCGGCACATAATTTCTGTACCTCTTCTTCTGTGAAGCCAATATATGAAGCCAGCGGTCCCGGACTAAGCATAGAATACTGTCTGAAATTATTAAGTGCAGACTGTGTTTTTAATTTTTTAATTGGTAAAATTCCTGTAAGATATGCAAGCTGAATATATTTTGTCGGTTCTGTTCCTTTGAACATACCCCTCAGAAAATTGATATATTCATCCTGTATCTTCCTGTTTGTTGCTTCATCACGAATCAGAACGTCCCATTCATCGATAATGACAATAAATTTCCTGCCAGTTTTTCCGTTGATACAAGACAATGCTTCCGGCAAAGAAGAAATTTTTTCTGAAAGTTCTTCGTTATAATATTCTCTCAGTTCTTCAATCGTTTTTGTTGTAATATATGCAATTACATTCTCTGCACCGCCAGCCGGTTCCATGCACCATTGAATATCAAGATGTATTACATCATATTTATTTAAGTGTTTTTTGAAATCAGGATTCCGTACAATTTCCAGCTCAGAAAACATTTTTTCAGAATCACATCCCCTGCTATAATAAGCAGCAAGCATATTTGCTGTGATGGATTTTCCAAATCTTCTCGGACGACTGTTGCAGATATAAGCATCTGAAGTGTTCAGAACACTGTTTGTATATGCAATTATTCCTGTTTTATCCACATAGATTCTGGAATTCAAAGCGACCTGAAATGCACTGTTATCGGGATTTACAAATCTTCCCACCTGACACACTCCTCTCAAACAAAAAACGGTTTCATGTTACCCTCTTAATAATGATAACATGAAACCATTTTACTCACAAGCCTTGTTACTTTATTCTAAATTCAATCGTCACTTTAAACAAATCTCCATCAAGATACAGCTTAAATTCTCCACCCTGGAGCTGGACGAGGTCTTTGGCGATTGACAGGCCCAGGCCGCTGCCTTCGGTGTTTCGGGAAACGTCGCCGCGGATGAAACGTTCGGTGAGTTCGTCTGCGGAGATGTTCAGTGGCTGTGAGGAGATGTTTTTGAGGGAAAGCTGCACGTTTGGCCGGTCAACTTTTACGTCCACGTAAACTCTCGTGTTTTCCATCGCATATTTTGATACGTTTCCAAAAACATTCTCAAGGACTCGCCAGAGTCTGCGGCCATCTGCACAAATAATTGCTTCTTCCTCATCAAAATGAACCACCATCGTCAGATTTCTTTCTTCGAATTTCTCCTCGAATTCTCCGATCACCTGATGTACCAGCTCGACAAAATTCAGGTCCGTCATTTCCAGTGCAATATTTCCGGTGCTTGCTTTAGAGGCTTCTACGACATCTTCGGTCAGCACTTTGAGCCGCTGTGCCTTGTTTTCCAGAACTTCCAGATACCCCCTGATCTTAGGGTCTTCCGGATTCTCTCGCTTAAGAAGATCTATATAATTGATGATCGAAGTAAGCGGGGTCTTGATATCATGAGAGACGTTCGTGATCAGCTCTGTTTTCATACGCTCGTTCTTGAGGCTGTTTTCTACCGCTGCATCCAGCCCCTCTCCGATATGGTTGATATAATCCGCTACTGCTTCCTGCTCACCGGAGAGTTTTTCTGTCGGAATCTTGTACTGAAGTTCACCATCGGTAATCTTCCTCAGACCAGCTATAATCTGTTCTCTTCCCCAGGCTTTTTTGACCAGATAGTAGAGGACCACACAATCCATTATAATCATCAGAAGAAAAGCGACCACCGATCCACCATCAACCGTCATTCCGGAAAACACAAACTGTAAAAATACAAAGATGCCAAACAACAGGATTATTTTTACTCTGCTGATTATATTGCTGCCAAGAAAAACAACCAAATCACTACATTTGGAAAAACATTTTCTTACCAATATCAGGATATGTCTAAGCAGGCTGTCTCTCCAGAGAGATCTTGCCTTGATTCTGCGTACCAGACTCAGCCAGCCGGTCAGGAACCATCCGCTGCCCCAGATTCCCAGGATACCGAATCCCGTCACTTTCCAGACCATTCGTATGTCTTCAGAATCTATTGTCTGAACAATTATCGAAGTGCCCAGCAGCCAGATCATAAATATCATCCCTGCCACAATCTCGGTATAACATCTGTCCAGAAAATTCAGATGCACTTTCTCATCTTCATTGTTTCGTCCGGCCCCAATCGTCAGGATCACAAGTCCCACAAGTGCCAGAACCAAAGACACTACAGAAATTACTATGATCGGCACCAGCCATGGTTCAAATTTCTCATAGACAAGTTTTTCCTGCTTGATCCTGTCTAATACCGGAAAATCTTTATCTACAGAAACAAAATAGAGATAATTTTCCTCACCAAGTCCTGTATTCTCAATCATATTTTGCCAGTAAGATACTGTCCAGTCTGCAACATTAGAAAATCCCATTGCACAGTCCTGCAGATCCGGTGCAATCATCATAAACGGAGCATCACCGGAAGTCAGCTCATCCAGTTTTTTTGCATAATTTGCTGACGTAATGCCCTTTATATTGGTGTACACTTTATCGGACTTTGTATCCACATACATATAATTGATATTTGTTACACCTGACGCATACGTATCCAGAACTTTTTCTCCGTATGACGCATCATTATATTTTACCAGTGCCTCATACAAATACTGATATGCCCTGCTGATATCTCCTTTCCACTCTTCGCTGTTATTCACAACATCAAGGATACTGCCAGCTCCGTCCGGTTTGTATGCTTCTTTCAAAGGCGCATCATTATTTCCACTGGATTCATAATTATACACATCTGTGTAAACAACATTCCCATCTGCATCGGTAACATATTCCACACCGTCATTACGGATTCCTATGTTATCACTGGCATCACCATAATACGTATACTCTTTGCCGTAAAGCATGGACAGTATATCCTTTGCATACTCTGTCCAGCCATCTTCACTGCCAAAAACAAATTTCAGTTCACCGGTAGTGATCTTGTCAGCAAAGTCATTGTAGTACATATAGTAGTCGCTGCCGTCCGGCTGGCGGCAGATCAGAACATTTGCACTTCGATCCCAGGAGGACTTCTTCGCCCAGTCATACAAATCCCCTGCCTTATAGGCAAGTCCGGATGTGTTTTTGTGCGTCAGTGTCTTTCCCTTATTCAGCTCCGCGAGGTCAACCAGTTCTTCATCATCCGCCTGATCCAGAATTTCGCTTTCATTGATTGCATTCAGGATCGTATGAGAAAGACTGTATACACTGTTTGTAAAGCTCTCGGAATCCACATAATTTTTGCTGTCCAGTGGCTGAACACCTTTATTTATAATAAGCACGAATGCCCCGGCTCCCGCACAGGCTGCCATCACAAAAAATATCGTCAGCAGCACCAGAAGTCCTTTTATGCCGCTTTTTCTATACCATCTTGACTTCATTTATACCCCATTTCCTTTCTAAATGTTTTCCACAATTCTACACAGGAAATCAGATCTTTTCCACTTTATACCCAAGTCCCCATACAACTTTAAGGTAGCGTGGCTCCTTCGGATTGATCTCAATCTTTTCTCTGATATGTCGGATATGCACTGCTACGGTATTATCTGCCGCAATCGCTTCTTCCTCCCATATGCTCTCATAAATCTGATTAATAGAAAAAACTCTTCCCTGGTTCTTTACCAGTAAAAGAAGGATTCGATACTCGATCGGAGTCAGTTTAACAGAATCTCCGTCAACGGTAACTTCCTTACGGTCATCATCAATCACCAGTCCACCTGTCTCGTAAACATTTCCCTTCTTTTCTGCCATTGCACCCAGCTGGGTGTATCTGCGAAGCTGTGATTTTACTCTTGCCACCAGTTCCAGTGGATTAAATGGCTTTGTCACATAATCATCTGCACCGACATTCAGTCCGAGGATTTTGTCCGCATCTTCTGATTTCGCTGATAAGATTATAATAGGAAGAGCATTTTTTTCGCGAATCTTTAATGTAGCCCGAATTCCATCCAGTTTCGGCATCATCACATCGATGATCAGAAGATCGACCGGATTTTCCTGCAATACCCGAATTGCCTGCTCACCATCATATGCTTTCAGAATGTGATGCCCTTCCTGTGCCAGATAAATTTCTATTGCCTCTACGATGTCCTTGTCGTCATCACATACCAGTATCTCTGCCATCTCTTTCCCCTGCCTCCTGTGTTTTCATGTTTTTACTATAATGCTTAAGAATTAATATCTATGGGGTAAAATATTAAGACTTTCTTAGGATTTCTCTTTCTCTCTATCATACCAGAAAATCTGTATAAAAAAAATCCAATTTCTTTGTTGACAAAACTATACCAATATGGTACAGTATAGTCACAGCAAGGAAATAATAACAATTACTATTATTAAATAAAACAAACTTAAATTGAAAAGGAGATTACGATTATGGCAAAATGGGTATGTAATGTATGTGGTTATGTTTACGAAGGTGATGCTGCTCCGGAAGTCTGTCCGGTTTGTAAAGCACCTGCTTCCAAATTCACAAAACAGGATGAGAACCTGACTTGGGCTGCTGAGCATGTTGTTGGTGTCGCTCAGGGTGTCAGCGAAGATATCATCGAAGACCTGAGAGCAAACTTCCAGGGTGAATGCTCTGAGGTTGGTATGTATCTTGCAATGGCAAGAGTTGCTCACAGAGAAGGTTATCCGGAAGTTGGTCTTTACTATGAGAAAGCTGCTTACGAAGAAGCTGAACACGCTGCTAAATTTGCTGAACTTCTCGGCGAAGTTGTTACTGACAGCACAAAGAAAAACCTTCAGATGCGTGTAGAAGCTGAGAACGGTGCTACTGCCGGTAAATTCGATCTGGCTAAACGTGCTAAGGCAGCTGACCTTGATGCTATCCACGATACAGTTCACGAAATGGCTAAAGATGAAGCAAGACACGGAAAAGCATTCGCTGGTCTGCTTAAGAGATACTTCGGTTAATGATTTTAGAAATTGATTCACAGAAAGGAAACGATATATGGCTACACTGAAATACAGTCGACAGAGAGAATCCATTAAGGCTTTTCTCATGACTCGTAAAGATCACCCAACAGCAGATGTTGTTTACGAAAATGTAAGGAAGATTTATCCCAACATCAGTCTGGGGACCGTATATCGTAACCTTTCTCTGTTATCTGAACTTGGTGAGATCCAGAAATTATCGAACTTTGGCGGTGCTGATCACTTTGATGCCTGTGTTACTCCTCACTGTCACTTCATGTGTAAAGAATGTGGCCAGGTTCTGGATCTTGAAGCAGAAGATTTAAATGACCTTGCCAAAAAGGCAGTTAAGAATTTTTCCGGCGAGATCAATGAATGCGATATACGTTTTTTTGGTATCTGCCCGAAATGCATGAACAAATAATGTAATTCATGTTGTTTGCTTGACTTTATGCATTCAATATGTTAGATTGAAACTACAGTTTTTAGAAATTATTACTATTATTAGACAAAACTAACTTAAAATAAAAAGGAGATTACGATTATGGCAAAATGGGTATGTAATGTATGTGGTTATGTTTACGAAGGTGATGCTGCTCCGGAAGTCTGTCCGGTTTGTAAAGCACCTGCTTCCAAATTCACAAAACAGGATGAGAACCTGACTTGGGCTGCTGAGCATGTTGTTGGTGTCGCTCAGGGTGTCAGCGAAGATATCATCGAAGACCTGAGAGCAAACTTCCAGGGTGAATGCTCTGAGGTTGGTATGTATCTTGCAATGGCAAGAGTTGCTCACAGAGAAGGTTATCCGGAAGTTGGTCTTTACTATGAGAAAGCTGCTTACGAAGAAGCTGAACACGCTGCTAAATTTGCTGAACTTCTCGGCGAAGTTGTTACTGACAGCACAAAGAAAAACCTTCAGATGCGTGTAGAAGCTGAGAACGGTGCTACTGCCGGTAAATTCGACCTCGCTAAACGTGCTAAGGCTGCTGACCTTGATGCAATCCATGACACCGTGCATGAAATGGCTAAGGATGAGGCCCGACACGGAAAAGCATTCGCAGGTCTCCTTAAGAGATACTTTGGAGAATAAGAAATCATATAAAACAATTATCCCCAGGGCCTATACCCTGGGGACTTTTTTGATTAGATCAGTTCTTTTTCCATTTCAATAATAATGCCGAGTTTATGATAACAAGTACGGAACCGGCATTATGAACCAGCGCTCCGACTACCGGATTCAGGATTCCGGTGATTGCAAGGACGATTGCAAGAAAGTTTAATCCCATAGAAAAGCTGAGATTACATTTGATCGTGATCATCATCCTCTTAGACAATGCGATCAGATGTGGAAGTTCTTTAACTTCATCGTCTACAAGTGCAATATCCGCTGCATCTACGGCAATGTCACTTCCAACACCACCCATGGCGATTCCGACATCTGCTTTTTTAAGGGCCGGGGCATCGTTGATGCCATCGCCAATCATACAGACTTTTTCCTCTTTCTGCTGATATTTACTGATCCAGTTCAGTTTATCTTCCGGCAGGCAGTTTGCATGAACCTCTCTGATATGAAGCTGACCTGCGATTGCGGATGCTGCGTTCTCGTGATCTCCTGTAAGAAGAACCGATTCTACTCCAAGTGCGGTCAGACGATCGATCATCTTTACACTCTCTTCACGAAGTGTATCTGCCAGTGCCAGATATCCTGCCATCTGTTCATCTATTGCAAGATAGATCAGTGTACAACCCTGATTCAGATATTCCTGTACCTGTTTTTCCACATCCGTCGGCACAGAAATCTGATTTTCTTTCATCATATCCACATTTCCGGCGAGGACTGTGTGCACATCTACTTCACAGGAAACGCCGCGTCCCGGAATCATTTCAAAAGATTCTGCTGATAACAATTCATTTTTACTTTCCTGTTTAAAGCAGTTCACAACCGCTTTTCCAAGCGGATGTTCCGATAATTGTTCTGCTGCCGCGCAATATCCATAAATCTCTTCTTCATTCCATTCTTCACCAAGACTTCTGACTGCAATTACCTTTGGTGTTCCATATGTCAGTGTTCCTGTCTTGTCAAATGTAATTCTCTTAATAGTTGCCAGTCGCTCCAGTGCATCTCCTTCTCTTACAAGAAAACCATGTTTTGTGGCATTTCCGATTGCTGCCATGATTGCGGTCGGTGTCGCCAGAACCAGTGCACATGGACAGAAAACGACAAGAATCGTTACCGCCCGGATAATTTCTCCGGAAATCAGCCAGGTCAGAGCAGCCGCAGTCAAAGCAATAACTACAATCCAGGTTGCCCATCGGTCCGCCAGTCCGACAATCTTAGCTTTTCCCGCATCTGCAGACTGGACCAGTCGAATCATTCTCTGGATTGAACTGTCTTCTCCGACTTTTGATGCACGCATCTCAAAAGCACCAAACTGATTCACTGTTCCGGAGGAAACTTCATCTCCCACAGTTTTATCAACCGGAAGAGATTCCCCTGTCATAACTGCCTGATTCACAGAAGTCTGTCCTAAAGTGATCACTCCATCTACCGGAACTGTTTCTCCCGGAAGCACACGAAGAAGCTCTCCGACTTTTACCTTTTCCGCAGGAATGACCATCTCTCCTTCTTCCGTCAGGACTCTCGCTGTCTGAGGAGTCAGATGGACCAGTTTTTCAATTCCAGCTCTTGCCTTCGCCACGGTCAGTTCTTCCAGAAGGCCACCAAGCTGCATGATAAAAGCAACCTCTCCTGCTGCAAAATCTTCCCGAATCAGAACCGATGCGATCAATGCCAGTGAAACCAGCACATCCGCCTTGATATCAAATTCTGTGACCAGTCCAATAATCGCTTCAAGAATGATTGGAATTCCACAGAGGATGATAGCCACCCATGCCGGGTCAAACGTAAGAAGTTCTTTGTCAAAAATACTGATCAGCAGTGCAATTGCTGAGATTACAAGAAACAGGATATCTCTCTTTGTCCCGCCCAGTTCCAGCAGCTCTTCCAGTTTATCTGTTACTTTCTTCACTCTTTGCCCCTCCTTCTATACCTATAGGGGTATACGTAATTTATGATTCATATTATACCTATAGGGGTATGAGCTGTCAATATTTTATTTGAGAAGTTTTCTCAATTATAAATTCTAAACAAACTTTCCTTCGAAATTTATCTAAATAAAAAGGCTATGGAAGATTCGTATATATTCCGAAATTTGAATACATACTGTCTGCCATAGCTCTTTATTGTTCTATATTCTTTTGTAAAGTATCTGCACTTTATAGCCCTATTTACTTCATATTTGCAAAACGTTCTACTGCTTTCGTAAAATTCTCTATGGTCTTATCTGCATCACCATGCTCGATTCCCTCACGGACACAGTGTTTGATATGTCCTTCCAGAACCACCTGGCCGGCTTTATGCAACGCAGATTTCGCTGCATTGATCTGTGCAAGTATGTCTTCACATGGCACATCTTCATCAATCATCCGGTCAATTGCCTGTACCTGACCTATAATTTTCTTCAATCTTCTGTGAAGATTATCTGAATCCATACATTTTTTCATAATATAACTTCTCCTTGTTTATTCTGCTCCGCAATCTTACTTTTACTATCCTCACGCACCTGATCCCGAAGTCGTGTCAGATACTCTGAAAACTGCACTTTATCGTTTCCGTAGGTCATCTGCAGATCATATTCCAATGGAATCCAGGTACTGATGTCTGACTCATTATGCTGAATCAGAGCTTCCAGATTATCCAGTGCCTTATAGATTCTGGATTCCAGTGTCTGACGCTCTTCCATTTCTCTGTAAAGCTCCTGCATTTCACTGGAAAAAGGTTCCGGCAGCTGCTTGACCCATTCATCTAGAAGTGAAGCTTCTTTTTCCTCATCTTTTTCTGTCTTTTCAAAAGTAGGGATATCTCCGGTAAATGCCTCGCCCATATCATGAATCAAACACATTTTCATCAGCTTCTCCAGATTCGCCTCAGGAAATTCATCGCATACCAGATATGCCATCAACGTAATTCTCCAGGAATGCTCCGCAACACTTTCCCTCCGCCCCCCGGATGTATAACAATGCCTGGCAGCATCTTTCAAGCGCTCCGCAACAGCTAATATTTCTATCAGTTTCTCAGGTTTCATCTATCTGTTCAGTCCTCTTTTCAAGCTATATTTTATTCTCGTTTTCGTCGACATTCTGTGTGAATTATGATAACACGTTTTCCTGTCATCGTCCACAAATAATCTTTTTCATCACAGTAACGAACGCAAAAAACGACCTCCGCAATTGCTCACGGAGATCGCCTTTTCGTGTTTGTTTCGATATTATTTTACAGTCACCTTGCAGGTCATTTTCTTAGAACCGCTCTGAACTGTGATCGTTGCTGTTCCCTTTTTCAGGCCTTTTACTACACCCTTGGATGTTACAGATACAACCTTTTTATTGGATGATTTATAAGTGATCTTTTCATCTGTATTCTTCGGTGTTGCTACAGCTTTAATCTTAAAAGTCTTTCCTTTGGAAACAGTTTTTTCTGCCGGAACACCGGAAAGGTTTGTTGTTTTTACGCCTGTAACCTTTACAGTCACAACTACTTTCTTCTTACCGGATTTAACAGTAATTTTTGTTGTACCGGCCTTTTTCGCTTTGATCACACCTTTGGAGCTGACTGTAGCTACCTTCTTATTTGAAGAGGAATAGGTAACTTTTTCTTTGCTTGTTACAGGTGTGACAGAAACAGAAGATGCCAGATTCTTATATGTAGCTCCCTTTGCAAGTGTCAGGGATTTTGTCGTCGTTGTAATCTTTGTAGTTTTTACCGCTGCCTTCTGAACAGTAACCTTGAAGCTTGCTGTCTTTTTACTTGCAAGAGTAACAGTAACTACAGCGTTTCCTGCCTTCTTACCGGCGGTCAGCTTGAATGTTCCATTTTTATTTACATTTGTTACTTTTACAGTTCCCGGTTTACTTGAAGTAACTGCTGTAACATAATCTCCCTCAGAAAATCCTGTTGCTTTGAATGCAGTTGTGGACTGTCCCACTTTCATTTTCAGAGAAGAATCTGTCAGATAAATGGTACCTGGAACTTTTGCTATCGTATTCTGTTTCTCAATTACTGTACCACATACAGAACAATGGCTTCCTTCAGTCTTTCCTGCTGCAAATACAGTCGGAGCTACGGCTGCATCTTTCACTACAGTATGGCCTTTTGCAGGGATTGTCTGCTGTGCTTTTATTACTTCACCACCTACGGAACAATGGCTTCCCTCAGTCTTTCCTGCTGTTGTACAGGTTGGAGCTACTGCCGCATCCTTCACCTCTACATGAACATGCTCTTTTGTTTCATCAAATTCATATTTAACTCTGTCAATTTCCTGCCAAGTACCAACTTCTTCATGAAATTCCTCGGCAGCAACAGTAAACCATGTGGCATTGTATGTCGTTCTTGTCATGATCGGAAGGTCGTAACCGGAAACCGGCTGCAGGTTCCATCCATCTTCATCATACTCCTTCACGATAACTCTTAAATTCGGATCTCCAATCGGAGCCCAGCCGCCCATTTCAGGTTCATAACAGTACAGTCCAATGCCCTTGTGGATAATATCAAGCGCTTCTCCAACCTTCGGATTCAATCTGTTTCCCTCAGTATCTTCAAGAACCTTCGGTTGCAGTCTGGCTTCATTAGTCTCACCGCCATCAAATACACCGGCAAAATAGTATTGATGATCAACAAGCTTCTGCCACTGTCCGTTCTCATCTTTTACCTGCGCAGTAAGTGTGAAGACTGTAGAAAAACCGGCAATTCTCTCCAGAATCGGAAGTTCCTGTCCTTCCACATCTATCCATTTCCAGCCCTCGGTGTCATAGTCATATTCTGTTTCACCTGTTTCATCATTTGTCCATGAGTCTATGATAATCCTGTAATCATCTCCTGTAACAGGAACACTTTTACCGTTTTCATAGCGAACGATCTGTGGATCCATATCCTTTTTAATATCCAGCTTTTCTCCTACCTTAGGATTTATTGTATTACCGTCCTCATCTCTGTATTCTTCCGGCGCAATTACATATTCACTGATACCAACCCAAATCCACTCTTTAGCTACTGTCTTTCCGTCTACCAGAATTTCTACCGGAATCGTAATATCTCCCGCTTTACTTCCGGACTTAACAACAATCTCCTTTCCATTTAATGATACCGTTGCCATTCCGGCATACTCATTTTCCATTGGAAGCAGTTTTAAACTGTACTCGGAAATCTCATTCCAGTCATCTCCATCTACATAATCCAGCCATGTTGAAATGTTCATGGTACTGTTTGGCAGCATATATCCGGTATCACTTGAGGAATCATCATAATTCCAGCCAAACTCATACCTTTTTTCTCCTGCCTCATCAGCATCATCACTGAAGATCTCCTGAGCTGTACCATCGGAAAGATCTTCCTCTGCAGTAAAATCCTCATCCTGCAGTTCTTCTGCATCGTCCTGAATCTCTGCTTCTGCCTCTTCCGAAGCATCCTCATCTGCTTCTACTGATACTTCCGTGTCAGTGTCATCCTGAGCCATTTCCACTTCCTGACCAACATCTGCTGTCAGTTCCTCTGCTGCTACCGGAACAGCCACACTCTGTGTAACAGTGAGTGCCATTGCCAGAAGCATTGCGATTTTGTTTCTTTTCATGTAACCCCATTCCCTTCTTTTTTATTGTCTGTAAACAGACTCATAAATCATTATAAAATGAAAAAGAAACAAAACCCATTACCTCATAGCATAGTTTATGTTTTTCTATTTACAAAAAGCCCCTGCAAATCATATCGCAGGAGCCTTTTAACTGATTTTATTCAAATGTCGCTTTCGCTGTATCTATTGCATGGTCTGCTTTATTCTCAATATCTGTATCATTTCCTGAGAACACGCTTCCGGCAAAATCAATGACTTCACTTCCCGGCAGACTGTCAATGCAGACAGCAGTTCCATTATCCGTAAAGGTATTATTCACATAGTTTGGTGCAGTACCGTAAGCCATAGAGGTACTAAATTTCAATCCAACCATATTATTTGCGAAGGTACATTCCATTGCATTGACCCATGCACCGTTCTGTGCAATAGCAGCCGTATCCCAGCCCGTGAAGTTGCAGTCTGTAAGAAGCACAAGACAATACGCATCCAGTCCGATTCCACCTTCACCTTCAAAATTAATCCCCGACAGATCTGCATAGTTACCATCACGTCCCTTTATGCTGACTGTTCCGGTAAAAGTAGTCACCGCATCACCGTCTTTATTTCCTGAAATACCCCAGACATGATCCCCAAAAGTAATATCTCCGTCATAGGTCACTGCCGGAAGATGCAGATATACCGGTGTATCTGAGGATACCTCTTCTTCAATGGAAGCAAGCAGGGCATTCAGCTCTTCGGTGGTTTCCATCGGTGTGTCTTCCGCATAATAGCTGACTGCCGGCTGTTTTTCAATCGTAAGTCTCGTACTGAGAAAAATTGTATCTCCATTCTTCATGGTAAGTGTCCACTGGATATCATTCGTTCCACTGTCCGGTACATAATTAATATCAGAAACATACGCTGCATTTGGGAAACTTTCATTATACACCGGTTCTACATATTCCATTTTCTGCGAACCTTCTGATGGCTTTGTATCTACTTTACAGGACTCTACCTCTTTGGAAAACTCTTCCCCTGCCAACTCTCCTGTATCTTTATTTAATACATACAGCTGGCATGGAAGTGCACTGTTCATTCCTTCCGACAGAGTATCCGTACGCTCTCCCTGGGCATGTCCCGTCATACCACCTTCCTCAGAAAAACTCAGCAGGACTTTGTATGATTTTCCCTTGTCCGTATAAGTGATCTGAGCACCGCCCTCATATGTCTTTGGTCTGTGATACATGGAAAAAGCCACTCCGATGGCTGCTATAACAGCCAGGATTGCCACGCCAATCACGGCTTTCTTTCTCCACTGCCTTGGTGCTTTTACCTCTTTCTTTTCCGTCTGAACCGCGGTACAATGTGGGCAGAAAGACGCATTATCCGGAAGCATCTCTCCGCATTTTATACATTTTTTGCTCATTGTTTCCCCCCTTATTCTTTTTATAATTTCCTCGTTTTATGGCAGTTTTCTTTTACAAAACCTCCATGAGATAAAGGATATTTTTATATCTTTTTTCCGGATTTACCATTGTACAGCGCTGGACGATCCTCCCCATTCTGCCACTGGCAAGCTTTCTGGACGGATGTTCTCCTGTCAGCATGATATTTAACAGAACGCCAAGCGCATAAATATCTGCACGTCCGTCCGACTGCGAAAGGCCGTACTGCTCCGGTGCTGCAAAACCGGTCGTTCCCAGAATCTGTGTATCTTCCTGAGTTGCAGTTTTGTATATCCTAGATGCGTCAAAATCAATCAGAACAGCATCTTTTCCTCGTATGATGACATTGTCCGGCTTTACATCTCTGTGTACCACGCCCCTCGAATGAAGCACCCACAGTGCTGAACATAACTGTCTCGTAATCTGCTTCGCCTCGGAAGTTGTTAAAAGGCCGCCCTCCAGGATATCACTCAGCGTATCACCCTGCACATATTCTTCCAGCAGGACCGTCCTGCCGTCTTTTTCTCCTACTTCCATGATCTGTGGAAGATTTGGACACGAAACATTCAGAAGCATCTTATAGACATCACTACTTCCACAAAAATGCCGAAAAATATAACGGGTACCGCTGTCTCTGTGGCGTATGAGTGAGACCTCGCCCCGTTCACTTTTTTTAATCAGCCTGATCTTATCATATTCTCTGTGAACTGCCTCCAAAAGGCTGTCATAAATCTCCATATTTCTCACCTTATCAGTTACTATTTGCAGATGCTATTCCTTTTACTATGCGGTCTGCATATTGTTTTTCAAAACCGTTTATAGTATATTTTAATTTATGTATACAGTTTAAAATATTATAACTTATTAGCTATTATTCATCAAGTGATAGAACAAATAATTATATTTATGTTACTATTCGCAAATCATCACGGGTAGATGCATAGTTATCAAAAACATTACAGTAAAGGCGCGGATTATGAAAAAGAAAAACACAGATGGCTTACAACAGGAACTTATGGACTCACCAAATCTGTCACAGTTTCTGTCACAAAACCAGGAACAATTTGTAAATAAAAGTGTATCTGAATTATTAAACCATCTGTTTGAAAAGAAAAATATTTCAAAAGCAGCTCTTGCCAAGCAGGCCGGCATGAGCGAAATCTATCTGCACCAGATTTTTGCCGGACGCCGAAATCCTTCCAGAAACCGTCTTCTTTGTCTGTGCTACGGATTAGAAGCAAGCATCGAAGAAACCCAGGAATTACTGAAACGCTGCGGAAAAGCACAGTTATATCCAAAACTGAAACGTGATGCGATTATATATTACGGACTTCTGCATAAACTTAACCTGTTTGAGATCAACGATAAACTGTTTGATGAAAACGAAGAAACTCTATTTTGAAACGGAATGTTCACATTTTTACTTATAAGATAAGAAATTAAAAATCCCCTCAGAACCGGAGATATCACCAGACTAGCGGAGATATCCATGTTCTAAGGGGAATTTTATTTTTTACAGTTTATTTATTCTGTATTTTATTCATAATTTCGGAATCCCAGGTCATACAGACTCAAACCAGTTTTCTGGTACAATAACAGATCCCATTCAGAGAACGCTAACTGCAAATAGCTGTTTGCTGTATTTTGATATGAATATTCAGAAATTCCTGTTCCGACTTTCTTTGTTATATTAAATGTCACATCTGTATCTTTTACATAGGTTGGCGCATAAATCGTTGCATTTCCGCGAACAGAACCATACCTTCTTGAATCAACGACGATGACCTCAGGTCTTATATATGAATCGTTTACCAAATCCACATACATATCTATAGACACTGTTGTATCAACAAATTTTGCAGTAGCAACAAAATTCAGTCGTCCAGAAGCTGATTCATAAACAATTCCCTCTGTCATTGCCGCATCAGAATTACGAATAAATTTGTTTCCACTTGAATTTGTCATTCCATTATTAATAATATAACTTTTTAATGTATTGTAATTTGCAGAAAGATTAGATCCGGCCGATTTTACGATTACATAAATCAGTATATTATCACCTGTATCATCATCAGTAACTCTGACAGTTGTTGAACCATTTTTAATTCCGGTGATATATAACGGAATACTGTTTCCACTCCATGATCCCCATTCGCATCTGGCCACACTGCTGTCGACAATATTATACTCCATAGAACCGCCTGTAGTACTTGTAATCTTTACGCTTTCTGTGGTATTAAGTCCATTTATAGTAATGCTGGACTGATTAACAGACAAAACTCTTTTGCTTGTGTTATTCTTTGTATTACTTGTTATTCTTCCCTTTTTAACCGTAACTTTACAAATATATTTTTTACTTCCTACTTTTGCAGTAATCTTAACACTTCCTGCTTTTTTTCCCGTTACTACACCTTTTGATGACACTGTCGCAATCGCCTTATTACTGCTTGACCATTTCACTTTCTGTTTCGTGCCATTTACCTTTAAAGTATATTTCTTTCCTGTTCCCAGACTGATTGAACTCTTTGAAATTCTTGGTGTTTCTACAGTAATTTTACAAGTATATTTCTTATTGCCAACTTTAGCTGTAATAACACTTGTTCCCTTTGCCCTGGCTGTTACTTTACCATTTCCTGATACAGATGCAACTCTTTTTCTGGAAGAAGACCATTTTACTTTCTTCTTATTTCCATTTACCTTCAATTGCAGCTTCTGCCCTTTAATCAATGTTGCTTTTGTCTTATTCAACTTTGCCGCTGCCTGCACTGTCTGCACTGTTGAAAACGGTGTTTCTGAAAATGAACTGACCGTTGTCATACAAAGCAACATGACCATTAACACTAATGCCTTCCTGAGTTTCTTCATTCCTTTTCCTCCTTCTCATTTTTAGGAACTTTTCTTCCTATAATTCTACATGGATAGTCCCTATTTGTCAATCAATACAGGAAGTATAATTCCTATATAGTGAAAAAAGGAGGAACCACGGTGCTGTTATTTGATTTTAGACTGATTGGAAATAAATTACATTCCTATCGAAAACGAGCAGGTATGACACAAAACGAAGTTGCTGATGCTGCTGGTCTTTCAGACAGAACTTATGCTGATATTGAACGCGGCTCTGTTAATATGCGCGTAGAAACTATTTTACGTATCTGTAAAGTTCTTCATATCACTCCGGATGATATTCTCACAGAAGAAAAGATTTCTCTTGAAACTCAGAAACACGAATTGTTAGAACACCTGAGTGCCTGTTCCCCTCACGAACAGGAAACCGCTTTACGCTTATTATCTGTATATCTGCAGTCTCAGGAATAAATACATTACATCTCATTGTCTATCACTAAAATATTCACTGAAAATCGTTACTGGCGTTCTTACAACAAAAAACATTTTCTCAAATTCTCTTTCATATTATATAAGAAATGCGTATACTGGAATTATATGTGAGCCAAATGATCAATGATCATTTAAAGAAATAAAAGGGAAGTGTTGTTTATGAGCGTTATGAATACATACAGCGGACGAAAATTTGATCCAATGAAAATCTCGCCGGAAGATGTTTACCTTGAAGATATTGCACATGCTTTAAGTCTTGTCTGCCGCGGTGGTGGGCAGATCAAATGGTTTTATTCTGTAGGACAGCATTCTATAAACTGCGCCAGAGAAGCCCTGGCGCGTGGCTGGTCGGACCGAATGGCTCTTGCCTGTCTTCTGCACGATGCAAGTGAATGTTATATTTCTGATGTTATCCGCCCGGTTAAGGTACACCTGCAGAATTATCTGGAAATCGAATCTATGATTATGGATGCGATCTGGAAGAAATTCCATCTCGACGATCTGACGGACGAAGAAAATCAGAAATGGAAACAGATTGACAATGAGATTCTGGAACTGGAATTAAAAACACTTATGAAGGGCGAAAAAGACAGGGAGATCATCCCCCTGTCTTCTACTCCGGATCTGTCCGAGCGCAGTTTTCATTCTGTTGAGAAAGAATTCAAAGAACTTGCTCTCGAACTGATTCAGAAAATATCCTGATTTTTAACAACGTATACATCCGCAACAATATCAGTCATTATCTGCCATACAATACAGAAGATGACTCACCCAGGCGATTATAAAGCTTCACAGCATCGTCAATATGCGGCGTACCGGTACCTGGTGCACCGGCCGTCACAAGAATATATTCCACATCATCAATCTCAGCAAAACTTGCGAGGCAATGACCGGCGGCATTTGTATAACCGGTCTTTCCTCCTTTAATTTCACCATCAATCACCGATGTGTCTGAAAGATTCTTAAACATGGTACTGTAAAATGTGATTCCATCCGGGTGAATATTTGTTCCCGCAGTGGAATGATACGGGCTTTCAATGATCTCACGGAATGTGTCATTTTTAATCGCATAACGAAGCAACAGTGCAATATCCTTCGCCGTGCTGTAATGATCTTCTCTGTGAAGCCCTGTAATATCACTGAAATTCGTTCCTGTCATGCCGATTTTCTGGGCTTTTTCATTCATAAGAGTTACAAAATCACTTACGGAACCAGCAACAGTATCAGCCAGTGCAACACAGCACTCTGCACCTGACGGAAGCAGAACTCCATACAGGAGATCGATTGCCTTCACGGTTTCATTCGGCTGAAATCCCGCCTGCATGGCATCCTGTGCATAAAGATCAGCCACCATATCGTATGTGATCGTGATTTCCTGATTCAGGTCATTGAGATTCTCAATTGCTACGATCGCTGTCATGATTTTCGTCATTGATGCCGGGTACATCTTCTCTTCCCCGTTGATATCCCCGATCACATTTCCATTTCGTGCATTCATCAATACCGCATAAGAACTGTTGATTCCCGTAATGTCCAGCTCCTTGACGGCCGGTTTACGAATGCTGTTCACAAAATTCGTAATGCCCGATCCCAGCCCCAGATTATGCCCTATGATCATCACAAGCACCAGCGCTACGATCAGCTCCGCCGCGATAAGGCCCTTGAGCCTTCCCCGGCTCCGCTTCCTGCGCTTACGGGTTCCTCCCGCTTTCCCTGCAGCTGCCCTACGCCCGGCACTGCTCCTTCTGTTTCCTGTATTCGAAGTCCCTCTCCGTTTCTTATCAGCCATACTGCCCCTTCTTTTCTATAAAGATGTATAAGAAATTTTCTCCTGTTATTCTAACACATTAGCGTGGATTTCTGTAAAAAAACTTATATATTTTCGAAATAGAAAAATGGAACCCTGTGATAGTTTGAGGATAGCCATGTTCACTGGTGAATGTCTGTGTAACCGTTTTGGGGAAAATTCATAAGTTCTAAAGTACTAGGATTCTGAAATTTTGCTAAAACCAATCAGAAAAATGTCAAACTCGCTTCGCTCAAACAGTGCCATTTTTCTGCTCAACACAAAATTCCAGAACTCAAGTACTTTCACGAACTTCTTCAGGCTTCCCCACCACGGATACACAACATCTCACCCTGGGACTCAAACCTTCCCCAGAACTAAGCACCTACCCTTAAAACGCAACCATCCAGCGTGGCCGACAAGGGGGAGCCCGAGGGGGAACAGCGGCCTTCGCAACTATGAGCGAGTTCCCCCTCGGAAGATTTTCCATGTTTCCAAACAAGAGGGATGTCGGGCAGTACCCGGCCTATGCAACTGTGAGCGAGTTCCCCCTCGGAATGTTTTCACGTTTCCAAACAATAGGGATGCCGGGCAGTACCCGGCCTTCGCACACTTTGAGCGCCCTCCCCTCGCAAAAAGATATTAGGAAACATAAAAAAAAGACACCCTTATACCAAGGGTATCTTTTTTTCACATATATTAGGCGAATTTAGCCGGGTTAACCTTCACACCAGGTCCCATAGTAGGTGTAAGAACGATACTCTTCATGTATTGTCCTTTCAGTGTGCTTGGTCTGGCTTTAACGATCGCCTCAATCAGCGTCTGGAAGTTGTCGCTTAACTGTTCCTCAGTAAAGGAAGCTTTACCGATCGGAACATGGATGATATTGGTTTTGTCAAGACGGTATTCAATCTTACCTGCTTTGATATCATTGATCGCTTTTGTAACGTCCATAGTTACTGTTCCAGCTTTCGGGTTCGGCATAAGACCTTTTGGTCCAAGTACACGACCAAGACGTCCTACAACACCCATCATGTCTGGTGTAGCAACAACAACGTCGAAATCCAGCCATCCTTCGTTCTGAATTCTCGGGATGAGATCTTCTGCTCCTACGTAATCAGCTCCAGCTGCTTTAGCTTCTTCAGCTTTAGCGTCTTTAGCAAATACAAGAACACGAACTTTTTTACCAGTTCCATGAGGCAGAACTACTGCACCACGGATCTGCTGATCTGCATGACGTCCATCGCAGCCTGTACGGATATGAACTTCGATAGTTTCGTCAAATTTTGCAACTGCGGATTTCTTTACAAGGCTGATAGCCTCAGCGGTATCATATAATGTTGCGCGGTCTACTGCTTTAGCAGCTTCCACGTATTTCTTTCCTCGTTTCATTTCTATAACCTCCTGTGGTAATTGCGGGAATTTCCCTCCCACTCACTTCGTTTAATTTGTTCTCAGTCTTAGTCTACGACTTCGATTCCCATGCTTCTTGCAGTACCAGCGATCATGCTCATAGCTGCTTCAAGGGATGCTGCATTCAGGTCTTTCATTTTCAGTTCAGCGATTTCCTGAACCTGAGCTTTTGTTACTTTTGCAACCTTTGTTTTGTTCGGTACGCCGGAACCTGATTTGATGTTAGCTGCCTTCTTAAGAAGAACTGCTGCCGGCGGAGTTTTGGTTATGAAGCTGAAACTTCTGTCTGCATAAACAGTAATAACTACAGGGATGATAAGGTCGCCCTGATCAGCTGTTCTTGCATTAAACTCTTTTGTGAACTGTACAATGTTTACACCGTGCTGTCCAAGAGCCGGACCAACCGGTGGTGCTGGAGTTGCTTTACCAGCAGGAATCTGTAATTTAATATAGCCTGTTACTTTTTTTGCCATTTTTCGGCACCTCCTATGTGGTATTGGCGGGGGTTCTTCCCTCCCACTTGAATGTGTTTACGCTTTCTTAATATCTGCGAAACTTATTTCTACCGGCGTTTCGCGGCCAAACAATTCAACATTGATAGTAACCGTCTGCTTCTGAGTGCTGATTGCAGTAATAACACCTGCCGTATCTTTCCATGCTCCGGCTGTTACAACAACCATATCACCCTCTGCAAAGTCTACCTGAATGTCATCATTCTTGATTCCTAACGGAAGCATTTCTTCTTCTGTAAGCGGAACCGGTTTGGATCCCGGTCCTACGAATCCTGTAACACCTCTTGTGTTACGGACAACATACCAGGTATCATCATTCATGACCATGTTGAGAAGCACGTAACCAGGAAACATCTTTTTCTGGACCTGCTTGGCAGCACCGTTACGCATTTCCACTACTTCCTGCAGCGGAACGCGAACCTCCAGAATCTGGTCTTCCAGGTGTCTGTTTTCGATTGTTTTTTCAATGTTGGCTTTTACTTTGTTTTCATACCCTGAATAAGTATGAACAACATACCATTTTGCTTCTGACATACAATCACCGTTATCCTTATTTCACTAAAAGATTTATTCCTTCCAGAATAGCTGAGTCAAAAATACTGATGATCACAGCAAGTACAACTGTAATAATTGTAACTGCTACAGTCTGTTTTGCAAGTGTAGCATTGTCAACCCAGGTAATCTTTTTGAATTCCGATTGAAGTCCCTGAAACCAATTTTTCTTCTGACCTTTGCCAGCAGATTTTTCTTTCTCTTGCATAGTCTAACCTCACAGTTCGTTACTGTTCACTTCATTCACAGTAACTTAGTAAAAGTGATTATTTTGTTTCCTTGTGCAGAGTATGGGTACGGCAGAACTTACAATATTTCTTTGTTTCAAGACGCTCAGGATGATTCTTTTTCTCCTTGGTCATATTGTAGTTACGCTGCTTGCACTCCGTACATGCCAATGTAATCTTAACGCGCACAACTTCCACCTCCAGTGTTTTCATTTGCGTGGGTCTTTTACCTTTTTCGGGCATAAAAAAAAGACCTAACTTCCATGTCGCTTGTCCAGTTTAGCACAGACACTATTGGAAGTCAAGCTTTTTCCTGTAAAATACAAGCTTTCTTACAAAATAAATATTGGTTTTCTTATATAAGGAAAGTTTTCACTTGTCAACCCATCTTCCGTAGTGTATGATAAATAAGGTTTACACCGTTACTGTGAACAGTAACTAAATAATGCCCTCAGGTTACTGGGGGTTCTGTAATTTAATAAAGAAAATATAGGAGCGGATTTTATGTTTAAACGATTTAGGGATGACATGAAGAAGTACTGGAAATATGCCATCTACTCTTCTAAAGCCCAGCTGAAATCCGAAGTAGCCAATTCCTATCTGAACTGGCTGTGGTGGGTACTGGATCCTCTGTGCTTCATGCTGATCTATGTATTCATGTTCGGATATGTATTCAAGTCTAAAGAACAATACTTTGCGATTTTCGTTTTTATCGGTATCACTCTCTGGGACTTCTTTAATAAGTGCCTGCTGCAGAGTGTTAAGATCATCAAAAACAATAAACCGATCGTATCAAAAGTATATATACCAAAATTCATCCTTCTGGTTATCAGAATATGTGTCAACGGATTCAAGATGTGCATCTCTCTGCTGATCATCGTTGCCATGCTTGCTATATGGCGTGTTCCGCTGACTCTGAATATCCTGTATGTGATTCCAATTCTGATCACACTGGTTACTGTAGTTTTTGGTATCACCTGTTTTCTGCTTCATTATGGTGTATTTGTAGAGGACCTTGGTAATGTTCTGCGTATTGCACTTCGTCTTGTTTTCTATCTGACAGGTGTATTCTGGAATATCATGGAACGTCTGCCAGCACCATACAACAGTTACATCGGAAAAGGAAACCCGATTGCGTTTCTGATCACATCCATGCGTCAGTGCGTAATCTATGGACAGGCTCCGCACCGTAAGCTTCTGCTTCTGTGGTTCCTGATCGGTCTGACACTCTGTGCCCTGGGTATCCGAAAAATCTATAAGAGCGAAAACAGCTATGTAAAGGTGATTTAATATGGAAGAAAAGCATGCAATTGAAGTCAAAGATCTGGTCATCAGCTACCAGAACCTGAAAAAAACTTCTATTAAGAAAACCCTGCTTCATCTGAAACGTCAGAAACCTGACCGTTTCGTTGCAGTAAAGGGAATTTCCTTCTATGTGCGTGAAGGTGAGATTCTTGGTATCATCGGTAAAAACGGCAGTGGAAAATCCACTACGCTTAATGCCCTGGCCGGTATCTTTTCTCCGGACAGTGGTTCTATTGATCTGAACGGACACAGTATTTCTCTCCTGTCCATCGGTGTTGGTTTTATCCGTGAGATGACAGGACGTGAGAACATTACTCTTTCCGGTATGCTTCTTGGCTTCACTGAAGAACAGGTTAAGGCCAAGGAACAGGAGATCATTGATTTTGCTGAGATCGGCGAATTCATCGATATGCCGGTACGGACTTATTCCAGTGGTATGTATTCTAAGCTGGCATTCTCCATTACAGCGATTCTTGAAACAGATATCATGCTGATCGACGAAGTCTTAAGTGTCGGCGACCAGAAGTTTAAAAAGAAGAGCTACGAAAAGATGAGGAACCTGATCTCTAATAAAGATCGTACCGTAGTTATCGTATCTCACAGCATCGACACACTGAAACAGCTTTGTGATACAGTTATGTGGATGCATGAGGGCACGATCAAACGAATCGGCGATCCGAAAGAAGTCCTTGATGAATATGTATCTTTTATGGAAAAAAGCTGAAAAAAGCCACGGGGCAAAACCCCGTGGTTTATTTTTTTCTATTGAGTTTTCTCTGTCGAATCTTTCAGTGCATTTGTCTGATCATCATTTACACCCTCAGAAACTTCTTTCTGGAAGAAAATCTTCACAGTCATCATAAGCAGCTTCAGGTCAAGCACAAATGAGTAATTCTCAATATAAAACAGATCCAGTTTCAGTTTATCATAAGGTGTCGTATTATATTTACCATACACCTGCGCATAACCGGTAAGTCCTGCCTTTACTTTCAGGCGGTAGTAGAACTCCGGTATCTCTTTACAGTATTCGTGGACAAGCGTCTGTCTTTCCGGTCTTGGTCCGACCAGGGACATATCTCCTACAAACACATTGAACAGCTGCGGCAGCTCATCAAGATGAAGATTTCTGAGCACTCTTCCTACCGGTGTGATTCTGCTGTCATGCTTCGATGCCAGCCGTGCGCCGTTCTTTTCGGAATCCACACACATGCTGCGGAACTTACAAATCTTAAATGGCTTACCGCCCTCTGTAAGTCTTTCCTGCCGGTATAATACCGGACCTCTGTCATAAAGTTTCACACATAATGCGATGACGAGCATCAGCGGAGATGCCACAATAATTCCAATACCTGACACCACAATATCCAGCAGTCTCTTCGCTGCACGCTGTTCAATGGAAAGGCCCATATTTTTCGCAACAAGAAGTGGTGTATCAAATAAATGAATGCGCTCACTTCCCATCAGGATCACATCTGAGATCTTCGGACTCAGGTAACAGCGGATAGAATGTGCAAAACAATGTTTCAGATAACGGTTCCGGATGTTTGACGGAAGATCCCAGATAATTACTCCGTCATAGTCTTTCATCATCCGGTAGATTTCTTTTTCACCAACACTGATGTGTACCTTTCCGCTGATGTCATATTTATCTTTTCTGGAATTCATCTTATAGATCAGATCACCCGGATCACGGTCACCATAGATCACCAGAAGCTTTCTCGCCTGATATAATCTCGAATAAATATATCTGGATCCCCATATCCAGATAAGGATGATCACAAACTGAACCAGTGTCATCTCCACCATCGGCCATGGTTTCAGGAACCATCGGTTGATCAGCGTGATCTGGAAATATGTTACTATATTCGTACAGATCGTAGCCAGTGTCAGAGAATAAAACACGTCTATACGCTTCAGGTATCCTACTTTCAGTCCGCCATAAAGTCTGGAGAACAGGACATTTATCAGTCCATAGATGGCAATCAGTACCCAGTTACCTTTTCTCCAGAAAGGTTCAAAAATGAGATCTCTGTAATAGTCATACCAGATATATGCAAAAACAGCTGTCTGTGCGATAACGACAAGACTGGCCAGGCAAAAAACTATTGTACGTTTAAAATTTTCCCGCTTACTCACTGTATCCCTCTCATCTGTCAATTTCGAATTTATTTTTCCCTTTAACCTTAATATTATAACCTAAAATCCACTGCCAGTCCAGTGATTGTACCTGCCTTTCAAGTCATGTATACAGTATTTTTCGACCATCTTCCATTTTTTGTCACTTTTTCATGTTTTTGTCGAATTTTTTTCCAAAATTTAATACACACTTAACAACTATAAAAAAAAATATCGATTAAATCACACTTTTTTGCTCAAAAATATAGAAATATTTTTGTAAAAAATGTATAATGGATTTATACAAGCAATATAAAAGGAAAGTGAGGGTTCACTATGAAACAAAACAACATGTTAGCGATGATTCTGGCTGGCGGACGTGGAAGCCGTCTTCATGAACTGACCAACAAAGTAGCCAAACCTGCAGTTTCATATGGCGGAAAATACCGTATCGTTGACTTCCCGTTGAGCAACTGCGCTAACAGCGGTGTAGATATCGTCGGCGTACTGACTCAGTACGAATCCGTTCTTCTGAATAGTTACGTAGCAGCTGGCGGACGTTGGGGACTCGATGCTCGCGAAAGCGGAGTCTTCGTTCTTCCACCACGTGAAAAAGCAGATGCAGATCTCGATGTTTACAGAGGTACCGCTGATGCGATCTCCCAGAATATCGACTTTATCGATAACTATTCACCGGAATATCTTTTAGTCCTCTCCGGTGACCATATTTATAAAATGGATTATGACAAGATGCTGGATTACCACAAAGAAATGAATGCCGATGCTACGATTGCAGTCATCGAAGTGCCAATGAAAGAAGCAAGCCGCTTCGGTATCATGAATACGGACGGGGCTGGACGTATCGTTGAATTCGAAGAAAAACCGGAACATCCGAAGAGTAACCTTGCATCCATGGGTATTTATATCTTTAACTGGAAACTTCTCCGCAAGATCCTTCTTGCTGATATGAAGAATCCAGATTCTCATCATGACTTTGGTAAAGATGTTATTCCATGTCTTCTTAATGATAATAAGACACTTGCTGCATATAAATTTAAAGGTTACTGGAAAGACGTTGGA
This sequence comes from bacterium, assembly GCA_963597235.1. Lineage (GTDB taxonomy): Bacteria > Bacillota > Clostridia > Lachnospirales > Lachnospiraceae > Blautia_A. The sequence goes on along the minus strand of CAVBPN010000102.1, from coordinate 33,257 downwards.
ACCATCGATTCTCTCTGGGAAGCAAACATGGATCTGCTTGATTCCAGAAATGAACTGAATCTGAATGATTCAACATGGAAAATCTACACAGAAGACACACCGGCTCTTCCTCAGTACATAGGACCAAACGCAAAAATCAATAAAGCCTTCATCACACAGGGCTGCGTTGTAGAAGGTGAAGTAAAACATTCTGTACTGTTCACCGGATGCAAAGTCGGCGAAGGTGCAAAGATCATCGACAGTGTACTGATGCCGGGCGTAGAAGTAGCTGCAGGTGCCGTTGTACAGCGAGCTCTTGTTGCCGATAATATCAAGATCGGTCCGGATGCTGTTGTCGGCAGTGCAGACAGTGAAAACATCGAACTCGTGTCCAAACGTGTAAAGGGGGTAGAATAATATGGCAAGAGCATTTGGAATTGTCACATCTTCCGGAACCCATATTAAAGTAGAGGGACTTCAGCAGCATCGTCCGATTGGTGCTTTCTCCTTCCTTGGAAGATATCGTGTCATTGACTTTCCTATTTCAAATATGAGCAACAGCGGTATCGACCGTATCCAGGTATATGTAAAACGTAAACCACGTTCACTTGTAGAGCATCTGGGTACCGGCCGCCACTATAACATCAACTCCAAGCGCGGTAAACTCCAGCTGATGTTCGCTCAGAACAGTTCTGAAAACGACGTATACAATACCGACATTGCTGCTTTCGCAGAAAACCTTGACTTTATCGAGCGTATGCGTGAACCATATGTGATCATTGCACCATCTTACATGGTATATGCACAGGATTACAGCGAACTTCTTCAGACTCATATCGATTCCGGTGCAGACATCACTCTTCTGTACCACGCTGTAGACAACGCAAAAGAGGCTTTTCTGAACTGTGATATTCTGAATCTGAACAGACAGAAAGGTGTTGAATCTATCGAAAAGAACCGTGGAAGTGCAAAAAATCGTAACATCTTCATGGACACCTACATCATGAAAAAAGAACTTTTCATCGAACTCATCAAGAAGGCCAGGAAGGTTTCTTCCATGTACACTCTTCCACAGATCGTAGCAGCCTCTGTTGGTGATCTGGATATTCGTGGTGTTGCACACAGAGGTTATTTTGCAACAATTACTGACTTTAACAGTTACTATAATGCAAATATCTCTCTGATCGACATTAAAACTGCAGAGGGGCTATTCAATCCGGAATGGCCAATCTACACCAGAACCAACGATTCCTGCCCGACTCAGTATCTTGAAGGTGCCGATGTTAAGAATTCTGTTATTTCCAACGGTTGTGTAATCGAAGGAACCGTAGAAAATTCCGTAATCGGACGAGGCTGCCAGATCAAACCTGGGGCTGTTGTCAAGAACAGTGTTGTATTATCTCACACGATTGTTGGTGAAAACGCTCACATCGAAAACCAGGTAATGGACAAATGGGCCAAAGTCATTCATGGCAATGAAGTTGTTGCTGAAGAAGGACATCCTGGATATATTCGCAGAGACGATATTCTTTAACCTCAAAAGACGCGGTCGCAATCATTGCGGCCGCGCTTTTTATTTGACTCATACGCCTCAAAAAGAAAGATCAGATATTCCCATATTTCTGCCTTATCTCCACAATAGACAGTATTTACAGGATAATTGAAATCGTCAGACCGTTTCCATTTTTATTTTCCGCTGTAATTTTTCCCTTATGCGCCTGCACGATCGCCTTTGCAACGGAAAGACCGATTCCTGAACCACCGGTTCCTGAATTTCTGGAACTGTCCAATCTGTAGAATCGCTCAAACAATACATCCAGTTTTCCCTCCGGGAGCTCATCCGCATCATTGTATACTTCCAGAAAAATTTTCTTTCCTTTTTTCTTCAGTGTCAGCGTAATTTTTCCCTTATCGGAAGAATATTTTACCGCATTATCCATCAAGATTCCCGCCAGCTGCCGGATTGATTTTTCACTTCCCACATAAGAAAGATCATTTTCGATTTCAAGCGTCAGTTTCTTTTCTTTTGTCTGTGCCAGTGCTTCATATGGCTGTACACTTTCTGAAATTGCCTCGGAAAGGTTGAATTCTGCGATATCCTGCAGACCCTTTTCTTCGTCCAGGCGAGTCAACGTCACCAACTGCTGCACCAGCCCGGAAAGTCTCTGGATCTGTTTACGAGTGCTCTTTGTCCACTGCGACTCGCCGCTTTCCATTTCCAGTACTTCCGTGTTTGCATCAATGATCGTCAGCGGTGTCTTCAACTCATGACTGGCATCTGTAATAAAACGCTTTTGTTTCTGGATGCTCTCTTCCACCGGTCGGAACACCATTCTGGAAAAAATCACGACAAGTACAAAAACAGCTGCCAGACCAAGAAGCGAAACTGATACAGTCGTTACCAGCACTGTACGGAAATTCGAGATTTCCCGACGGCAATCGAGAAATACATATTTTACACCATCTTCTGTCTCTGTAACTCTGTAGCGATAGATTCCTTCAAATCCTGTTGTTTTTGACTTTGTGCTGACATTCTCCGCATATTCCTCTGCCGTACTCTCATCAACCGCTGCAATCCTGTCCAGATCACAGTCGGTGATATTGCCGTCCTCATCTTCCGTCACAATAAAATAACGCGTTTCAAACGGTGTCTCTGCTGAAAAATGTTCTTTACCTTTATTATCATCCTGCAGCTTCTCCGGAGGTGTCTGCTGTTCCTCTCCGTTCTGTTCTGCCGGATTGTCTTCTGCCTTATTGTCGTCCGGCTTTTCAGGAGGTTCTGTTTCACTGTCCATAGGATTCTCCTGAAAATCTCCATCATTCTGTGTCAGGAGAGTCGTCATCTCATCCGCCCGATCCAGCATATCTTTATAATTGCTGATATTGACAACTCCCATGATTGCCGTAAGAACTACCAGCGTGGACAGCATTGCCACCAAAATAAATTTTTTCCTCAGATCCCGGATCATGGCTGGGCCTCCAGTTCCAGATAATATCCCTGTCCACGGGCCGCCTTAATCTTTACATTTGCCTCAAGTCCCGTCAGTCTTTTTCTCAGATAAGAAATATAAACCCACACAACGCCTACGTCCGCCTCGCTGTCATAGCCCCAGATTTTCTCCATAAAACGCTCCGTGGAGATCACCTGTCCCGGATTAGCCGCCAGAAGTTCCATAATCTGAAATTCTTTATTTGGAAGACGAATCGTGTCAGCGGGAGATTTCAGTTCAAAAGTTGTACAGTCCAGAGAAAGATTTCCTACTTTTAAAACAGAGCTGACAGCTTCCGTCCGTCTTCTTGTTACAGAGCGGATCCTTGCCAGAAGTTCTTTTGCCGCAAACGGCTTACTGAGATAATCATCTGCCCCGCTGTCCAGCCCGAGTACACGGTCATCCACCTCGGACTTTGCAGTCAGGATCAGAATCGGAACATCATTGCCCTGCGCACGGATATTTTTCAGTACGGTAATTCCATCCATCTTCGGCATCATGATATCCAGAATCGCTCCATCATAATTATCCGCCTCCAGATAATGTAAGGCATCCTCTCCATTATAAACCGCATCCACGGAATAATTATTGTGCTTCAGGATTGCTACCAGTGCATCCGAAAGTTCCTTTTCATCTTCTGCAAGTAAAAGTCTCATACGCCCGCTCCTTTTATTGTCACTATTTATAAGCTTTTATTTTCATTCCTGAACAAACAGTCTCGTTGCTCTGAAATATTTTTATCTTAAGCAAGTTCTTCCGGTTTTTCTACTTCGTAATCAGACCACTGGGTTGTGGAGGAAGCACCAGAAAGGTCTGCTTTATCAGAATAAGAAGTTACAGTTACAGTATAATCGCTTTCACCCTCTACGTAAACTGTTCCATCTGTTCCTTTTACAGTAACAGTATTGCCTTTGTCATCCACGATCGTTCCGCTGTTGGAAAGACTGGTCAGTGTGCTGTCACCTGTAACTGTCCAGGTGCATCCTTCACCAATATAAAGGTTGCAATAACCGTCGCCGCCTTCTCCTGCGTTGCTCTCATCATCTGTGACTGCACCGGTAAGAGTACTTCCATCTGTCATATAGAAATCAAGCTGGCTGATGCTGTCCCATACCACATCACCCTGCATTTCCTGCTGTGTTGCAGTGAACAGGCAATCCGCACCGTTCTTACCACTTTCGCCCCAGCCTCTCTGGTTGCTGTTTCCTGTACATTTCAGGAAGAAATCGTTGTCGTCTGCGTAAGTGATGCCTACATTAGAAAGTGTGATCGTAGACTCTGTATTTGTTGTATAGAACATACCGCCGTTCTTTGCAGTAAGGGAACCACCATTCATCTCAAACGTACTGTTTCCGACTTCGGAGTCACCGGACATGCTCTGATAAAGAATTACGTTCCATGTACAGTCATTCTGCTCGTTGTCACTCATATTTCCTGTCAGGTCTGAGTCAAACAGATGAATAGAGTTCAGACCCTCAATGCAGATTGCTTCGGATCCGTTTGCAGTCAGTGTTGCATTGTTTACAGAAATATCTGCGGTACTGTAGATTGCCGGAGAACCAACGCCATTTGAAGCATAGGTTCCTCCGTCGACTACCATTGTTCCGCCGCCACGGTCACTTCTGATTGCTGCAGAAGATTCTCCATTTGTCTCAACCGTCATATCCCATGCATAAAGCTTTCCGCCGCCTGCTGCATGAATACCTCCGGAAGTATCCTGTTTCGTGGTGATCGTATCGTTTGCCGCATAAACTGTTCCATCACCATAAGCAAACAGCCCGGCTGCTCCTTTGGAATCGGTATCGATCGTGGAATTGCTTACATAAGCTTCTCCGTCTGTTGCAAGAACGGCTGCTCCAACACCGTAAAAACTGGAATTGTCACCGCCCTGGCTGTCAGAAGATTCTCTTGTGATCGTGGAATTCTTAATAGAGACTTTTGCGCCTTCGGAGATATGTGCCACGTTTTCATCAGTTCCTGTAGAAGAAAGCGTCTCACCATCTACCGTTGTATCTTCTGTGTAATCGTTTACTGCATCGTAACTTTCAACGCCCTGTGACTGTCCGCCAGGTGCTCCTCCAGATCCTCCCTGTCCGTCACCCTGCGGTGGTTCGCCGTCATCTCCGTCTGGTTTTTCCGGTGGCTCTCCATCCGGCTTCTGTCCCTGTGATGCATTCTTATCATCCGATGATGTGCTGTCTGAAGAACTACTGGTCGAATCATCTGAAGAACTGCTGTCTGTTGATTCCGCTGCTGTCACTGCAGTGCTTCCTGCCGCATAAACGCTTGCTGTTGACATGCTTAATACTAATCCTAACATTACTGCCACATATTTTTTCTTCATAAAAAAGTTCCACCTTTCTTTGTATCTATATCTTAGATAAATGCTTTGTTATCGTTTCGATATACATACTATAAAAGTGGAACTTTAATTTTACTTTAAAGTAGTTGTGAAGAATCTGTGTATTTCATTTTTCTTATGAAGTCCCGGATTTATCTGTAGTACCTTCTGCCACCCAGTCCGGCAAGGATAACTTCCACTCCTTCAAGGATCAGAAATGCCCCTACAAGCACTCCCATAGAGAAAATTGTAATCATCGGGCGGAAGATCAGTAAGATTCCAACGATCAGCCCAAGGATATTCAGGATCAGGGAAATTGTATAATAAGTCATTCCGAAATGCATCTTCATATACTGCAGATGAGAAAGTCTGGAAATACAATGAGCAATGATCCAGATCGGAAGGATCATCGCCAGCGCCCAGGTTCCGGCTCCTGGATGTGCCATCAGCATAAAGCCGGCCATTACACCGAGGATACCGGTAACCAGCGAAACAATCGGCCCAAATCCGGTAAAACGTTCCATCTTCACATACAGGACAATATCTCCGATTCCACTTAAGACCGCAAGCACGCCACACATAATTACAATCCAGGTAAGTACTCCTGCCGGCTGACGCATGATTACAATGCCGAGAATAATCAGGACTACTCCTGCGATCAGTTCAAACCATCCAGTATCAGATCGTCTGTTCATCCGCATCCGCCTCCTTTGTCTCAGTTTCTGCTTCTGTTTCCACTGCTGTTTCTTCTTCCGCTACATCTGTCTTTAACTTTTCGCCATTCAGGATTGTCATGAATTCATCGCCTGTAATCGTCTCTTTTTCATAGAGATAATTAGACAGCTCATCGAGTTTCTGGCGATTATCCAGAAGAATCTTTTTCGCTTTCTCGTGTTCTCTCTTGACGAGTTCTACCACTTTACGGTCAATCTCATTCTGCGTATCCGCAGAGCATGCCAGAGATGCATCACCGCCGAGATACTGGTTTGTCACAGTTTCCATGGCAACCATATCGAAATCTTCACTCATACCATAGCGTGTGATCATTGCACGGGCAATCTTTGTCGCCTGCTCGATATCATTCGATGCACCGGTCGTGATCTCACCGAATACCACTTCCTCTGCGGCACGTCCGCCGGTGAAAGTCGCAATCTTGTTTTCCAGTTCTTTCTTTGTCAGAAGGTATTTGTCTCCCTGCTCTACCTGCATGGTATAACCAAGTGCCCCGGAAGTTCTTGGAATGATCGTGATCTTCTGGACCGGTGCGGAATGTGTCTGCATCGCTGCGACAAGGGCATGTCCGATCTCATGATATGCCACGACCTTTTTCTCCTGATCAGAAAGTACGGCATTTTTCTTCTGATATCCTGCAATAACAACTTCGATACTCTCCTCAAGGTCTGCTTCTGTTACGACCTCACGGTTATCACGAACAGCACGAAGAGCTGCCTCATTTACGATATTGGCAAGTTCCGCACCGGAGGCTCCGGATGCCATTCTTGCGATCGTATGGAAATCCACATCGTCAGAAAGCTGAACCTTCTTTGCATGTACCTTAAGGATTGCTTCACGGCCTTCAAGATCCGGAAGTTCTACAGGCACACGGCGGTCAAAACGTCCCGGACGGGTCAGTGCCGGGTCAAGAGATTCCGGACGGTTTGTTGCTGCCAGAATGATAACGCCATTGTTTCCTTCAAAACCATCCATCTCTGTAAGCAGCTGGTTCAGAGTCTGTTCACGTTCATCGTTTCCTCCCGCCATCTGGCCGTCACGTTTCTTACCGATGGCATCAATCTCATCGATAAATACAATACAAGGTGCCTTTTCTTTCGCCTGTTTGAAAAGATCACGAACTTTGGATGCACCCATACCGACAAACATTTCGACAAATTCAGAACCGGACATGGAGAAGAACGGTACATTGGATTCTCCGGCTACGGCCTTTGCCAGCATGGTTTTACCGGTACCTGGAGGGCCTACGAGCAGGACTCCTTTCGGCATGGAAGCACCAACTTTTGTATATTTCTCCGGGTTATGCAGATAATCAACAATTTCCTGCAGATTTTCTTTTGCTTCTTCTTCACCGGCAACATCACTGAAACGAATGCCCTCCGTTGATGGTACATAAACTTTGGCATTGCTCTTTCCCATACCGAATGCCATGGAATTCTTGCCGCCCATCTGATTCATCATCTTGCGGCTCATATACTGACCAAGTGCAATAAAGATCACAAGTGGAAGGATTCCTGTCAGCAGGAAGCTTGCCACAGGTGACATCTGCTGATCGATCTCTTTGGAAAATTTTGCTCCGGCATCATAAAGACGTTCTGTCAGAGTCGGATCTTCCATCACACCTGTTTTATAAATGGTATTTGCATCGTCCTTATCCGTAAAAAGGATCTGATTGTCCTCAATCTGGACATCATCAATCTTTTTATCTTCAATCTTCGACATAAAAGTTCCATAATCGACTTCTTTGACCATCGTCTTTGTAAGCATCGGAGTCACAAGCACATTAAAAACGACAATGATCAGAAGCACGATGCCATAATAATAAAGCAATGGCTTTTTTGGTGATTTCACTTCTTTCATTCGTAGTTCCTCCTGTATAATTTTCTTTACTGTTATATATTATAGTGCCGGAAAAACCGCTTTGGTATAGACAAAAAAGGGAAAGTGTTCTTTTTTTCCACACTTTCCCAATTTTGTCCTATATATTTTTCTTTCACATTTTTTCTATATATTTTTCTGTATTTCTTTCATACACGCCATTCTTATCGATACGGATTCAGTGCTTTTTCTGCAAGATCCGGGAAATTCCCGATAATTGCATGGACACCGATCCGTGCAAAATACTCCATGCTGTCCCAGTCATTTACCGTCCAGGTATTCACCTTCAGTCCATGGTCAGCCGCATCCTGTACATAGCTTTCTGTCACCATCGGATATGCCGGATGAAGGAAATCCATTCCCAGTCTTCGGCCATATTTTCCCGCACCGACGATCCAGCTTTCTTCCAGAAGCCCACATGGCATTTTTTCTTCCAGTTCCTTCATTTTCAGACAGGAATAATGATTGAACGAAGAAATAATGATCTTATCTTCCAGTTCAAATTCCCGAATCATTTCCAATGTTCTTTTTTCAATTCCCGGAT
>CAVBPN010000102.1:0-24783 GCA_963597235.1 bacterium | reverse complement strand
GTCTTTAAATCGTGTAAAATATTCCCGAAGCGTTGGAATCTCCATGCTTCCATAACGGTCGCCCCATTTTCCGGAAACGTCCATACTTTTCAGTTCTTCCAGTGTATAATCCTTAACATAGCCGTCCACTCCGGCAGTCCGGTTTAATGTCTCATCGTGCATGATGACAAGTTCCCCGTCCTTTGAGAACTGCACATCCAGTTCAATTCCGTCTGCACCTGCCTCCACTGCCTTCTCAAAAGCGAGCATCGTATTCTCCGGAAACTGACCGGAAAATCCTCTGTGTGCAAAATTCAGCGTCATAGTCTTTCCCTCCTATAACAAAATACAATCATCTTTCTTAATGCTCAGCCAGCATTCTGTAAAATCACTGAACAGCCCTGTTTCCTGAAACAATACATCTGCGTGAATCTTTCCGCCCTCGCATCCAATACCATAACGAAAAACATTTCCCTGCGGAATTCCATCGACGATTTTTCCACGGAATACATAGCTGTCCGGGTCATCCAGTCTCTCTGCAGATACTTTTACGCTCTCTGGACGAAATGCAATCGTTTCCGCCTCTGCCGGCATTTTTGTCATCTTTTTGAACTCTTCTGCTGATAATATATTATAACTTCCAATAAAAGAAGCAGCAAATTTTGTTGCCGGTCTTGCATACATCTGTGCCGGCTGTGCCGACTGCTCGATTTTGCCATCATAGAGAAGATGAATCATATCAGACATCACCATTGCTTCATTCTGATCATGTGTGACAAAAATGGCAGTAATGTCTGTCTCTTTCTGGATCCTGCGAATCTCCATCTGCAGTGATTTACGGAGCAGTGCATCGATTGCTGAAAGCGGCTCATCCAGAAGAAGTACTTTTGGCTCTGTCACGATTGCGCGCGCCAGTGCTGCTCTCTGCTGCTGTCCGCCGGAAAGCTGTGACGGATAACTTTTTCCTTTATCTCCAAGTCCTACGATTTCCAGCATTTCTTTTACTTTCGTATCAATTTTATCTTTTGGCATCTTTTTCAGTTGAAGTCCGAATGCCACATTTTTCTCAACTGTCAGATTCGGGAAAAGGCTGTATTGCTGAAATACCATTCCGATATCTCTTTTTCGTGATTCCTCATTTGTAATATCTTTTCCATCCAGCCAGACTTTACCGGAAGTTACGGTTTCCAGTCCTGCCAGACAGCGAAGAAGTGTACTTTTTCCGCATCCGGACGGTCCCAGAAGAGTAACAAGCTGTCCTTTTTCAATATCCAGGTTGATGTTTTTCAGTACCTGTGTGCTGCCAAAATTTTTTACAATATTTTCAAAACGTATATATCCCATAAATTTTCCTGTCTTTCCTGTAATCTTAACGCCTGTTTTATCGTGTGGCTTTTCTTCCGCGGTTTTTCAGATACAGCGTAACTGCGGTAATAATAAATGTGATTCCCATGATCACGACAAACACCGCACTTGCTTTCATACTGTCTGATTTCATGGTCTGATACAGATAGATCTGCATATTCTGGAAGGAGGTTCCGGTAAGATTTCGTACCAGAACATAGTCTCCAAAAATGATTCCGACTGCAAGCAGGGAAGAAACGACCACAGAGGAGATCAGATTTGGAACAACTACTTTAAAGAACGCATAGATTCGTGAACATCCCAGCATTTCCGCTGCTTCCACCAGTGTATATACATTCACCGCAGACATACCGTTTTTGATTCCCTGGTAAATGTACGGCATGATGATAACGCTGTATGCGCCAAACAGCATGATCATTCGATTCGATAAAAAAGTTTCTGAACGTACATATGCAGCCAGAATGCTGACCGAAAGAATAACGCCCTGGATGGTATACGGGATCATACAGATGATCTGTACGTATTTGTCCAGCTTCGGAAAATACAGTGTCGTCACAAACATTGCCAGAAGAATAATGACGGTTGTAAGTACGATCGGTACAATACAAACGATCAGGCTTCGCAGGATACACATCAGAAATTCCGGATCCTGAAAAAGTTCAACATAGCTTTTTACCGAAAAGCCTCTCGGCACGATGTCTGTCCATTTATCAAAAAGTGAGTAAACAATCGTCACAATCAGGGGCAAAAGCAGGTATGCAATTAAAATAAGCATGATGATTACAGAACCTTTTTTCTTATTTTTCATGCTTTCTTCACCCCTTTCTGGAATTGTCTGCTGATTCCGTTTGTGATAAAGATCATAATCACCATCAGTGCCATCATGACTACAGAAAGAGCACCGCCAAGTCCCGGTTTCAGTTTGACTTCGCCAACGAAACTTCCTGCAATCTGGATCGGGAGCAGTGAAATATTATTCATCATCAGGGCATACACGGTTGCATAAGCTGCCAGTGCATTTGCAAAAAGCACACTGAACGTACCGAGGATTCCGGGCATCAGTACCGGAACTCCGACCTTTGTCCAGAAGCAGATCATATTTCCACCGAGAAGGGCTACCGCTTCTTTCCACTCTCTCCGGATGCCTTCAAATGCAGGGACGAGAAGAAGTGTTGCAAGCGGGATCTGGAAATATACATAGATCATGCTCATTCCACCGGAAGTGTACAGATTATAATTCGCCAGTCCCTGAATCCCGAGTTTCTGTCCTACATGTACCATAAATCCTGCATTTCCGAGAAGAATCATGTAGGAAAAAGCAAGCGGTACCCCGGCAAAATTTGATACCATATTTAACACGGTTGTAAAAGCTGTGCTGAGTTTTCCTGTATGGTTATGGATTGCTTTTGCACCGAGAAAAGCAATGATAATTCCGATGATGGATGATGTCAGTGATATTTTCAGACTGTTGATGATTGCTTTCTGATAAAGAAGTTTTGTGAAAATCTTCTCGTAGTTTTCCAGCGAAAAGCCTGTCCCTCCATCCGGTATGAAGCTGTTTCCGATCACACTGAACAGTGGTACGATCTCATACAGCACGGCAACTGCCAGGAAAGGAAGCAGTGCCATTAAATATATATATTTTTGTTTTCTCATAAAATTCCTCATAACGAGATGAGGGTATCTGAATGTACTTTAACTTCACATACCCTCATCGTCTCTGGTTTTATAATATTTTATTTTGAGCTTTATCTGATTTCAGAAATCTGCCAGTTTACTGTACAAGAAGTGGTGTGATCTCTTCCTGCCATCTTTCTACAACTGTCTCGCAGGCTTTTGTATAAGCTTCTGTATCTTCCATCGGAATGGCATTTGCGTAGTCTTCTGATTTGAATGTAGCATTCTGGATTTCTTCCGGAATCTCTACATCTGTTCTGGTCGGGATTGCACCGGCTGCTGCCAGGTTTGCCTGACCTTCATCACTGAAGATGTATTCTCTTGCAAGTGCTGCTGCACACGGATGTGGTGCATATTTATTGATCACTGATGCATATCCGCTCATGATGGAACCATCTGTTGGGATGTTTGCCTGAAGGTTGTATTTTGTGATCTGATCTTTATAAGGGATTGCTGTAAAGCTCCAGATAACACCTACCGGAATCTCTCCTGTCTCAAAGTTCTGCTGAAGGATATCCAGTGTATTGATTCGTCCGTCTTCTGCCAGCTGTGTCCAGAATTCGAATGCCGGATTAAGGTTATCGAGATCTCCGCCGAATGCATATGCGGATGCGATAACTGCCGCCTGTGCATTTCCACCGTTGATATCGCCAAGTGCTACGGTATAGTCACCGTCTTTGATATCAGCCCAGGATGTCGGCGCGTTTTCTACTTCATCGGTATTGGTAAGGAAAGTGGTTGCTCCTGTATATGCGATCATCCATTTTCCGTCTTCGCCTTTTGCCCAGTCCGGAACGCTGTCCCAGTAAGATGTCTTGTATCCCTGTACGAGATCTTCATCTACTGCCTGTGCACCGAAAGCCTGTCCGACATCACCGATATCTTTGGTTCCTTTTTCGCCTTCTGTCTGGAACATCTGAAGTTCTTCTGCGGAAGACATATCGGAGTCAGCGTGTGTGATTCCGTATTTGTCATTCAGATCCTGCCAGGTCTGTCCCCAGTTTGCCCAGGAATCCGGCATACCTACGGATTCTACATCGCCTTCTTCTTTTGCTTTTGCAATGATATCATCAAGGGTCATGGAGTTGAGGTCTACAGTATCTGCCGCAAATGTTACCATCGGACATGCTGCCGTTCCTGCTAAGATTGCACCTGTCATCACTGCTGCTACAGCCGGTTTAATTTTTTTATTTATCATTTTCTTTCTCCTCCGTGTTGTTTGTTCTTGTTGAACTCTGAGGTTTATTTTAACGGGGTTGGGAGGATGGAACTATCCTGGATGTGTGAAATGAATGTTAAATGTAAGAAAAATGGGGAGGGTATGTATAATACACAGTCACAGCAGTTAACTCCCACCCATGTCCAAGAATAGCACTGCGTTTGCTACTCGACGCATGCGTCTGTTATCTGTCAGTCGCCCTAACTCGCTTCGCTCAGACAGAGGGCTTGGTGACAGAAACTAGCCTGCATCTCGTAACGCAAGCCTCGTGAGTATTCTTGGACATGGGTGGGAGTTTTTCTGCTTGTGTGCTGGTATTAATACACGAAATGAACGTGCTGGGTAGGTCCGCAGGTGCTGGCTGACGCCAGCCTGCTTGAGTCGTCGACTCTCAGACAGAGAAAATCCCATATTGAGGTTGAAAATGCTCGCGGGGACGATATACAGCAAGATGCTGTAAACATATAATCGCAGCAGACGCTTACAGAGCGATTTTAGGTACTGATGAAATCCACTGCTTACGAAGTCTCATTCTCGAAGCCATTGCTGAGAGAATGTATAGACATAGTTAGCAGTTAGTTCAGCAGACCGTTGCTCTGGTCGGTGAGATATATGTTTAGCAGCATCTGCGTAATATCGATCAATCAGGCGGAGCGGTATTTTACAACCCAATATGGGATTAATCTGTCGTACGTGTTGTATCCTATATTATAAATTTAGAATTTACGGAAACGGGTGTATCTGCGTTCAAGGAGTTCTTCTTCGGAAAGGGCTGTGTACTTCTGAAGGAAATCGCGAATTCGGTCATTCAGACGTTCGGTCACCTGCCACAGGCTCTCAGGCGTCAGATTCTCCGGTTCAGGAATGATCTGCTCGATGATGCCTTTCTGATAAAGGTCAGTTGCCGTCAATTTCATAACTCCCGCCGCTTCTTTTGCCTTGGTGCTGTCTTTCCATAGGATGCTCGCGAAACCTTCCGGTGAAAGAATGGAATACACGGAATTTTCCAACATCCATACCTGGTCACCTGCCGCAAGTGCAAGTGCACCGCCGCTTCCGCCTTCGCCTGTCACAATGGACAGAACCGGCGTCTTCAGCCCGGCAAGTTCCCAGAGATTGCGGGCGATCGCTTCACCCTGTCCTCTCTCCTCTGCCTCAATACCGCAGAAAGCTCCCGGGGTATCCACAAAACAGATTACCGGTCGGTGGAATTTCTCTGCCTGTTTCATCAGACGAAGTGCTTTGCGGTAGCCCTCCGGCATCGGCATACCGAAGTTATGCGCGATATTTTCCTTTGTGTTGGTTCCCTTTTCCTGTGCAATAACAGTCACCGGTCTGCCGTGGAATTTTGCAATTCCGCCGATGATCGCCCTGTCATCTCCATAGTTTCGGTCTCCGTGGAATTCCACCAAATCTGTAACAAGCGCTTCTATATAATCACTGCCGGATGGACGGTCAATCTTACGCGAAAGCTGAACACGGTCCCAGGCGGTGAGGTATGGATTGATGCCAGTGTGAGAAAAGTCAAACTCAGATGAAAATTTGTCTTCTTTTTTCTCATCCTTATTCATATTTACCGTCCTGTTCATAGAACCAGAAATTTCTATACTACCCTCTTCTGAAACTATCTGATCAGTACTGTCAAAATAACCCGGCTGCTGCGTTTCTTCTACTTTATTAGCACTTCTCTCCCCGTCAATGCTGTCCAGTCTTTCATGCATCTCCAGAATCTTCCCAAGCGTCTCTTTCAGATTCTCACGTCTTACGATATCATCCACAAAACCATGCTCTACAAGAAATTCTGCTCTCTGAAATCCCTTCGGCAGTTTCTGGCGGATCGTCTGCTCAATAACACGCGGTCCTGCAAATCCGATCAGTGCTCCCGGTTCTGCCAGAATAATATCACCCAGCATTGCAAAACTTGCCGTCACACCTCCGGTCGTAGGTTCCGTCAGAACACTCACATAAAGCAATCCTGCTTTACTGTGGCGTTCCAGTGCTGCTGATGTCTTTGCCATCTGCATCAGAGATGTGATTCCCTCCTGCATTCTGGCTCCTCCGGAACAGGCAAAAATGATGACCGGGAGTTTTTCTTCCGTTGCACGCTCGACTGCTCTGGTAATTTTTTCTCCGACAGCCCAGCCCATGCTTGCCATCAGGAATCTTCCGTCACAGACTGCGATCACGGTCTCTATGCCATTTATTTTTCCCTTACCGGTGACAACGGCTTCCTTAAGTCCTGTCTTCTCCTGAAGTGCCTGTACTTTTTCCGGATAACCTTTGTAGTTTACAGGATTTCCACCAGTCAGATCATGATCCCACTCTTCAAATGTCCCCTCATCAATGACCATCTGAATCCTTCGATATGCATGGATACGAAAATATCCTCCACACTTCGGACAAATATAATTTCCCTGTTTTACATCTTCTGAAATGATCGCCGCCCCGCACTTGTTGCATTTGCGAAGCAAACCCTCCGGCACTTCCGGTCTGGAAGTACGGGCTGCATTATGGCTCTGTATTCTGGAAACAATTCTTGTCTTTTTGAACATGTTGTCCAACTTCATGGTCGCTCACTCGCCTCCATCCGTTCAATAAACTCCACATCCGTATTCCCGGACTGAAAATCCGGGTGATCCAGGATTTCATACTGGTAGTCCACATTGGTGTCGATTCCCTCAATGATCACTTCACCAAGCGCACTCTGCATCTTACGGATCGCTTCTGTACGGTTCTTCGCCCACACGATCACCTTCGCGATCATGGAATCATAATACGGTGGGATCGTATATCCACTGTACACGGCAGAGTCAATACGGATCCCCTTCCCTCCCGGGAAATACATGTCTGTGATCGTTCCCGGTGACGGTCGAAAACCTTTTGACGGGTTTTCGGCATTGATCCTACATTCGATTGCATGACCGGTCAGATGAATGTCCTCCTGTTTACAGGAAAGCGGAAGCCCGGAAGCGATACGGATCTGCTCTTTGACAAGATCCACACCAGTCACCCATTCTGTGACCGGATGCTCTACCTGGATACGGGTATTCATTTCCATGAAATAAAATCTGCCGTCTTTATCAAGAAGAAACTCGATCGTTCCGGCATTTTCATATCCGGCTGCTTTCGCCGCTTTTACTGCCGCCTCTCCCATTCTGCTTCGAAGTTCCTCGGAGATCACCTCACATGGAGACTCCTCGATCATCTTCTGGTGATTTCGCTGAATGGAACAGTCACGCTCACCCAGATGAATCACGTTTCCAAATTTATCTGCCATGATCTGAAACTCGATATGTCTCGGATGGCGCACAAAATGCTCCACATACATCGTGGAATCGCCGAAAGCCATCTGAGTTTCTTTCTGTGCAGTACGGAAACTTTCTTCAAAATCTGCCGGGGTGTCGGCAACACGCATGCCTTTGCCGCCGCCTCCAAGAGCAGCTTTGATGATGACCGGATAGCCGATCGTTTCCGCTTCCTTCATTCCCTCTTCTACTGTGTAGATTGGATTTTTGCCGCCGGGAATGATCGGAACACCCGCATTCGCCATCGTGTTTTTTGCCGCCTGCTTGTTTCCGAGACTTGCGATCACTTTTGCCGGAGGTCCGATAAAAGTAATATTACACTGCTCACAAAGCTCCGCAAAACGACTGTTCTCAGAAAGAAAACCAAATCCCGGATGGATTGCATCGGCTCCTGTAACGATCGTTGCACTGATGATATTTTCCATGCTGAGATAGCTCTGGGATGACGGTGCCGGTCCAATACAGACTGCCTCATCCGCAAGCTGTGTATGAAGTGCATCTCTGTCCGCTTCTGAATAAACAGCCACTGTCTCTATTCCCATTTCTCTGCATGCGCGGATGATACGCACCGCGATCTCCCCTCGATTCGCGATCAGCACTTTTTTAATCATAGTGTGTCACCTATCCAATCATAAAAGTCAGTTCTGCATCAACTACCACTTTGCCGTCAACACTTGCCACTGCATGACCGACACCTACCGGTCCTTTGCATTTGATAATGGTTGTTTCCAGTCGGAGCTTGTCTCCCGGAACAACTTTTCCACGGAATCGGCAGTTTTTGATCCCGCCAAAATATGCGATCTTGCCCTTATTTTCTTCAAGGCTCAGGATCGCTACAGCTCCTGTCTGAGCAAGTGCTTCCACCATCAGAACGCCCGGCATGACCGGCTCCTGCGGGAAATGTCCCTGAAAAAAGTCCTCGCGGAAAGTCACGCATTTATAACCAACAGCAAATTTACCCGGTTCATAATCCTCAATATAATCCACCAGAAGAAATGGATGTCTGTGAGGAAGAATCTGTTCAATTTCTTTTATACCTAATTTATTCATAATTTTTATGCTCCTGTTTACAACAAACAACTTATACACATTGCTTTCTCTGTATATTCAAGTTGTACACATATTTCCCCGTGGCTTTACACAATCCGGAACAGCGGCTGTCCATACTCCACAGCCTGTCCGTTTTCTACATAAATCTCTGCAACTTTTCCGTCAAAATCGCTATCGATCTCATTCATCAGCTTCATTGCTTCCACAATGGCAAGTGTCTGTCCTTTTTTTACCGGATCACCGACAGAAACAAATGGATCCGCATCCTCAGACGGTGCTGCATAAAAAGTTCCCACCAGAGGAGATTTGACGATCATACCCTCAGGCTCGCCGGATGCCGCATGCTGTACCTCTTTTGTTTCCGCAATAGCCGGCTGTCCCATTTTTGAGACAGTTTCAAGTCCCATAACCGGTACATCAGATGAATCTCCCGCAACTACTACCATTTCTTTTTTCTTCTTCAGATGAATGCTGGTTCCGTTTTCCTCGTAAGCGAAATCTGTCAGCTCAGAATCTGATACTGCCTTTATTAATGTAAGAAGATTTTCAAACTCCATAATCTATCAACCCTCATATTTCTTCATAAGAAGTGTCGCATTGTGTCCACCGAAACCAAGAGAATTGCTCATTGCATAGCGGATCTCTTTTTCCACCGGAGCACCGATTGCATAGTTCAGGTCGCACTCTTCATCCGGCTCTGTGGTTCCGACTGTCTGATGGATAAATCCCTCTTCCAGAGATTTCACACAGGTCACAAATTCCACGCCGCCGGCTGCACCGAGAAGATGTCCGATCATGGATTTGGTTGAATTCACGACCAGATTTTTTGCCACATCTCCAAACGCTTTGTGGATCGCTCTTGTCTCAAACAGGTCATTGTGGTGCGTGCTTGTTCCATGTGCATTGATGTATTCCACCTCTGACGGCTGTACACCAGCTTCTTCCATCGCCAGTTCCATGGCTCTCGCCGCACCTGCTCCGTCCTCTGCCGGAGAAGTGATATGGAAAGCATCGGCTGTTGCACCGTAACCGACAAGCTCTGCGTAGATCCTTGCGCCTCTTGCTTTTGCATGCTCCAGTTCCTCAAGAACCACGATGCCGGCACCTTCGCCAAGCACAAAGCCACTTCTGTCTTTGTCAAACGGGATAGAGGCTCTTGTGGCATCTTCTGTTTTCGTAAGGGCAGTAAGGGCAGTAAAACCTGCAACACCTGTCGGGCAAATACAGCTCTCCGTTCCACCTGCCAGCATGATCTCTGCATCGCCGTACTGGATCGCACGAAATGCATCACCAATGCTGTGCGTTCCGGAAGCACAGGCTGTCACAACGTCTGTACATTTGCCACGGAATCCGAACTGAATGGAGATATTTCCTGCTGCCATATTGGAGATCATCATCGGCACCATCAGAGGATTTACTTTTCCAGGTCCTTTGGTAAGGATCTTTTCATAGTTGTTTTCCACCTGTGGAAGACTTCCGATACCAGAACCTACGATCACGCCTGCACGGAAAGAATCTTCTTTTTCCATATCGATACCGGAATCTTCAAGTGCTTCTTTCGCCGCTGTTACTGCATACTGGCAGAATGCATCCATACGTCTTGCAGATCTCGGATCCATATGATCTTTTGCGTTGAAATCCTTCACCTCTGCGGCAATTTTTACTTTATAATCGGTGGTATCAAATTTCGTGATCGGTCCGATGCCGACTTTTCCCTCGCGGATCCCTGCCCAGAAATCCTTTACATTATTTCCAATAGGGGTAACTGCACCAAGTCCGGTGACAACTACTCTTCTCTTACTCATATGACCATTCCTCCATCGACCTGAATTACCTGTCCTGTGATGTATGCAGCATCGTCAGATGCCAGAAAAGCGACTGTTTTTGCGATATCTTCCGGCTTTCCAAAATGTCCGAGCGGAATCTGTGCGGCAGATGCCTTTTTTACTTCTTCGGATAATACTGCTGTCATTTCTGTCTCAATAAATCCCGGTGCCACTGCGTTTACAGTAATTCCGCGGGATGCAAGTTCTCTCGCCGCACTCTTTGTCATACCGATGATTCCTGCTTTGGACGCTGCATAGTTTGCCTGTCCTGCATTTCCGGCAATCCCAACTACAGATGCCATGCTGATGATACGTCCGCTGCGCTGGCGGAGCATCTGTCTGGAAACAAAACGCATCATATTAAAAGTCCCCTTGAGGTTGACATCGAGCACACTGTCAAAATCTGCTTCTGACATTCCCATCAGAAGACCGTCTTTTGTGATCCCGGCATTGTTTACCAGGATATCAATACTTCCGTGAGTTTTTACAATGTCTTTTACGGCACTTTCACAGGATGCAAAATCAGCGACATTCCACTGTCTGATCTCTGCTTCGCCGCCTTTTTCCGCAATTTCTTTCTTCACTTCTTCTGCATGTTCCAGAGAACCGTTATAATTGATCACAACTGCTGCACATCTTGACGCAAGTTCCAGGGCAATGGCTCTTCCGATCCCTCTGGAAGCACCTGTTACAACAGCAACTTTCTTTTTACTCTGCTCTGCCACTTATTTCTCTCCTCTCGGCATCTGCCTGGTGTAACTGTTTAATACTCTCCCAGTCACTTCACAATCTTGTTTCTATTTCAACTCCTCACACACCGAAACGGCTTCTTCCCAATTTCCGATATGATAGGATTTTACATTTTTGTCGATCTTTCGAAGGAATCCTGTCAGTGTTTTGCCCGGTCCGATCTCTACGAAAGTATCCACACCTTCACGGATCATGGTTTCCACACTCTGCTGCCAGCGGACAGATCCGCTGACCTGCGCTACCAGGAGTTCTTCAATCTTTCCGCAGTCTGTGATAACTTCTGCATTGATGTTCGCCACATACGGAATTTTCAGAGGGTTCATGCTGACTCCGGCAAAAACCTTCGCCAGTTCTTCCCCTGCCGGTTTCATCATCGGTGAGTGGAAAGGTCCGCTTACTTTGAGTGGAAGTACTCTCCTTGCACCTGCCTCTTTGAGTACTGTTCCTGCCTCGGCAACTGCTTTCGCCTCACCGGTAATGACAATCTGTCCCGGACAGTTGTAGTTTGCAATGGACACTCCCTCTCTGCCATTTAAGACATCCTCAATGACTGCTGCATCAAGTCCGAGAATCGCGGACATTGACCCGGTTCCCTCCGGTGCTGCATGTTCCATAAAAATCCCTCTGGAACGGACAGTGCGTACTGCATCCATATCGCACATTCCGCCTGCTGTTGCGATCGCACAGTATTCGCCAAGACTTAAACCCGCTGTCATATCCGCATGAAGTCCCATTGTTTCGACAGCTCTCGTCATTGCAAGACAGGCTGTTACCATTGCCACCTGTGTATATTCTGTTTTGTTCAGAAGATCATTTTCTTCGAAGCAGAGTTTCTTAAGGTCAAGATCTGCTGCTTCAGATGCCTGATCAAAAACAGCTTTGGACAGAGGACTTTTTTCATAAAAATCCTTTCCCATTCCAACTGCCTGTGCACCCTGTCCCGGATAAATAAAAGCAATCTTACTCATCTGCATTTACCCCGTTCATCAGTCTTGTAGCATCGGAAACCGTTGTTCTGATGATGTCCCCGCAGGAACGTTCTTCTTTGATCATGCCTGCGATCTGACCTGCCATCAGGCTTCCGTTCTTCGCATCACCTTCCTGAACGGCTTTTCTGAGACTTCCCAGAGTAAGCTGTTCCAGTTCTTCAAACGGTGCGCCTGCTTTTTCCAGTTCCAGATATCTGCGGACCATGTCGTTGCGGAGAACACGGATTGGATGTCCGGTACTTCTTCCTGTCACACGGCTGTCAATGTCTTTTGCTTTGATAATGCTGTTTTTGTAATTTTCATGGATCACAGATTCTTTGGATGCTGCAAAAACAGTTCCCATCTGGATTCCTTTTGCACCAAGCATGAAGGCTGCCGCCATTCCTCTGCCGTCTGCGATACCGCCTGCTGCGATCACCGGGATCTTCACTGCGTCAACAACCTGCGGAACCAATACCATTGTGGTAAGTTCTCCGATATGACCGCCTGCCTCACATCCTTCGGCAACGACTGCATCTGCACCGCAGCGTTCCATACGTTTTGCAAGTGCTACGGATGCAACGACCGGGATAACCCTGACTCCGGCTGCTTTCCAGTCTGCCATGTATTTCTCCGGGCTTCCGGCTCCTGTGGTAACGACTTTGACGCCCTCTTCCACAACAACCTTTGCAACTTTTTCTGATTCCGGATTCATCAGCATGATGTTGACACCAAATGGCTTATCTGTCAGTTTCTTTGTCTCACGGATCTGCTCTCTGACCCATTCTGCCGGTGCTCCGCCTGCCGCGATCAGTCCAAGACCGCCAGCATTAGATACGGCTGCTGCCAGATGACATTCTGCAACCCATGCCATGCCGCCCTGAATCACCGGATATTCAATTCCTAATAATTCTGTGATCTCTGTTTTCATAATTAATTCCTCTCGATTATCATAAAGAGTATTACGCCTGATGCTCTGTCAGGTAATTCATTGCATCTGCTACCGTTTTAATCTTTTCAAGATCTTCACTTGGAATCTCTACGGAAAATTCTTCTTCAAGTGCCATTGCCAGCTCAAAAAGATCAAGTGAATCCGCATGAAGGTCATCCATGAAAGATGTCTCTGCTGTGATCTCTGCTGCGTTTGTTCCTAAAGTACTTGCTGTAAGTTCGATGATTTTTTCTAACATTTTTGTTTTCTCCTCTTCTCTGATTCATTTTTTGATATCTGCAAATTGCTTCATCACTCCGTGATTCCCGCAACTCTACACCCCTTCGATATCCCATTCCAGTATGCTGGCTCCCCACGACAATCCTGCGCCAAATCCTGCCAGAACGATTCTCTGTCCTTTATGCAGGACACCTTTTCTGTTCAGCTCATTCAGTAAAATCGGAATGCTCGCGGATGAGGTATTTCCATAATTCTGAAGATTCATTGGAAACTTCCCGATATCCAGACGAAGCCGTCTCGCAACTGCATCCACGATTCTCTCATTCGCCTGATGAAGAACAAACCAGTCAATGTCTTCTATAGAAAGTTCATTTTTTTTCAAAACTTCCTGTATCACCTGCGGAACCTTTCGGACCGCAAACTGAAAGACATCCTTGCCATTCATGGTAATATATTCTGTTTTTGATTCTTCGCATTCTTTATCAATACTCCGAACTCTGCCAGCGGCTCCCGGTCCGGTCAGTGCCGGTCCGCCTTTTCCATCGGAGTGTGCCACTGGTCGATAACTATTTCCCTCTTCTTCCTGAAGAAGAACCGCTCCGGCTCCATCCCCAAACAGGATGCAGGTTCCACGATCCGTCCAGTCCACCAGACGAGAAAGGCTCTCACTTCCAATGACCAGGATCGTCCGATATATTCCAGAAGCGATATAAGCCTGGGCAGTATTATAAGCAAAAAGAAATCCGCTGCATGCCGCATTGAGGTCAAATCCAACTGCCCGGACCGCTCCAAGTATTTCCTGCACCTGACAGGCTGTGCATGGAAAAACATGATCCGCAGATGCGGTTGCCACCAGGATCATGTCCACCTCTTCCGGTGAAACTCCGGCTTCCTCAAGTGCCTGACGGCCGGCTTCTGCTGCCATGGAAACAGTCGTTTCTTTTTCTACAATACGACGCCGCTCCACACCTGTCCGTTCCCGGATCCATTCATCACTGGTATCCACAAAACCGGCAATCTCATTGTTATCCAGAACTCTCTCCGGAACACAGGCTCCCGTTCCCCGGATGACTCCGGTTATGGTCTGTTCTTTATTCATAATCATTGTTTCCTCATATTCTCAATTTGTTTTGGTTTTAGAATATTTTGATTATCAAAGCATATATCAAAAAAAGACTTTTGTCAAGAGAAAAATAAACAACCTTGCTTCCACAACCTCTCATTTTGTATATAAACACAAACATGAGCATTTCATATTTCTTTTCCCTTTTTCTCTGTGCTATACTAAATCTGCAAAGCAGCATTTTTATTGTCCATTGTGTACATAGCTACCAATCTTCTCTTGAAAATCTGTTTTTCTATAACATTTTTATGTTTTCTGTAAAAATTTATAACATGCAAAAGAAAGGTATCTTATTTCTATGAATTCTCTGAAACCCATGCTCCTGACCTGTCTGAAATCATATGACAGATCACAATTTATCAAAGATGTGACCGCCGGCATCATCGTCGCGATCATTGCACTCCCGTTGTCTATCGCACTGGCACTTGCCTCCGGTGTTGGCCCTGAAGCCGGTATTTTCACTGCTATTGTAGCAGGTTTCGTGATCTCTGCTCTTGGCGGAAGCTGCGTGCAGATTGCCGGACCGACCGCCGCATTTGCAACGATCGTTGCCGGTATCGTGGCACGTGACGGAATGGATGGCCTTGTCATCGCTACTGTACTGGCAGGTGTCTTTCTGATCCTTATGGGACTCTGCCACTTCGGAAGTCTGATCAAATTTATTCCTTACACGATCACTACCGGTTTTACCTCCGGAATTGCCGTGACGATCGTCATCGGTCAGATGAAAGATTTCTTCGGTGTCACTTATCCGGATGGTGTGAAACCCATCGAAACAACTGAGAAACTGGAAGCTTTTGTGCAGAACATTTCTTCCATAAATATCGATGCTGTAATCATCGGTGTTGTAAGTCTCGCAATCCTGATCATCGCACCATATATTTTTAAGAAAATCCCCGGCTCACTGATCGCCGTTATCACCGGAATCCTGATGGTTCAGTTTCTTCCATTAAAGGTATCCACCATAGGAAATCTGTACACGATCAGTAATGCGCTTCCGAGTTTCCATATGCCGGCATTAAGAATCAGCACGATCAGCGCAGCACTTCCAAACGCTTTTACGATTGCTGTACTTGCTGCGATCGAATCACTGCTTTCCTGCGTAGTTGCAGACGGTATGATCAACAGTAAACATCGTTCCGATATGGAACTTGTTGCACAGGGTGCCGGAAACATCGCTTCTGCACTCTTTGGTGGAATCCCGGCAACAGGAGCAATCGCAAGAACTGCTGCCAACATCAAAAACAGCGGACGTACACCGATCGCCGGAATGGTGCACTCTGTCACGCTTGTTATCGTACTTGTCGTTCTGATGCCTTACGCCGGAATGATTCCGATGCCGACGATCGCCGCAATTCTTTTTATTGTTGCATACAATATGTGCCAGTGGAGAACATTCCGTGATCTCATCAAAACGGCCCCCAAAAGTGATATTATCGTACTTCTCGCGACTTTCGTACTGACAGTGCTCTTCGATCTGGTCGTTGCCATTGAGATTGGTATGGTGCTTGCATGTCTGCTCTTCATCAAACGAATGAGCGAAGAAACCCATGTTGACAGCTGGGTCTATGCAGACGATGATACACCGGATATCGACGAACATCTTCAGAAGCTGCCGTTACAGATCCGTGTTTATGAAATTACCGGACCGCTGTTTTTCGGTGCTGCAGATGCCATCGAACATATTGTAGTCAAAGACTTTACAAAATGTCTGGTACTCCGCATGAGAAGTGTTCCGGCTCTGGACAGCACTGCTATGAACGCCCTCCAGAACCTGGTAAAGATCTGTGAAAATAAAGGAATCACACTTGTTTTCTCTCATGTCAACGAACAGCCAATGCGCGTTATGAAAAAAGCCGGCTTTGTTGAACTTGTCGGAGAAGAAAATTTCCGCCCGAATATATCTGCGGCATTAAAAAGAGCTGAAGAGGTCATTTGATCTTTTCAGCTTTTATTTTTACCAAAATATCAACTATGATTGAACATTTGCCAGCTTCTCCTGTACACTTTCTGGAACTCTGATCAGTCCAAACTGCCAGAAAATGCTGTATACATAGGAAATTCCAAAAATCTGGCCGATTGCCTTTGGACCTTTGTATTCGGGAAGAATCATCTCCGCCTGTCCATTCGTATCACGAATCTGCGTCGCCTCGATCACCTTGTGAAAAGCCAACATCACAGAACTTCTGGTCAGCGTCTTACTGGTTTCCTTTCGCGAAACCAGCAACTCACCACTATATTCTCCATTTTTCTTATGTTTCACTGTATAGGAAAATTCCAGCCCGGAAAGCGTATAAAATGTCTGGTTCTGGTATTCCAGTATCGTTTCCCACAGAAGCATGTCCAGACTTCCCTGCTTTTCTTTCTCTTCGATTCCCCTATGAAGTTGTTCAATGCTCTGTGTACATACTGACATAATGCTCTGCCTCTTCTCCGCTCAGCTCTGTTATTACCATTTTTCCAAACAGTAAAATTCTTTTTATGCAACAATCATACATTCGGTTATATTTATTGTCAACAACCAGGATTTCGCGTTATAATATTGCTATATTCTTACATACGAAGGGAAAAATTATTATGGCTAAAACAATCCGTGAATTAACA
This sequence comes from bacterium, assembly GCA_963597235.1. Lineage (GTDB taxonomy): Bacteria > Bacillota > Clostridia > Lachnospirales > Lachnospiraceae > Blautia_A. The sequence continues at coordinate 7,746 of CAVBPN010000102.1, read as the reverse complement.
GAAGACCTTCTTGCAGCACCATCTGCATGTGCTGAAGTCAAAGAATCCGCACAGGCTTACCTGAATGCAGTTGGAACAGACAAAGAATCTGATGCCGCAAAAACATTTGTAGCAGAACTCGAAGAAGATATCATGCCAATCGATGGTCTGATCGCATTTGCAGAATCTGACATGGGTGCAAAAGTATTCGGTGAAGGTGTCAAAAACGTCCTGATGCATGCCAAAGACCGTAAAGCCACCGGCGAAAAATACTGCGACTGCCCGGCATGTGCAGCATGCGAAGCACTTCTGAATCAGAAAGATCAGATTTTGAAATAACTTTTCTGCCAAATTATTGCTACTTATATGAGTTTAAGCAATACAAGAGCTGCCGTCTTGGACTAATCATTCCCTGACGACAGCTTTTATTACAATTACATTTGCTTATTCACAACACTGATGCAATCAATTTCTTTGTATATTCACTCTTCGGTTTCGCAATAATCTCTTCCGTGCGTCCTTCCTCCACAATCCTGCCATCTTTCATCACGATCACCCGGTCACAGAATGCCTGCACCAGAGCAAGATCATGACAGATAAAAAGGAATGACAGATTTTCTTTTTCTTTCAGCTCAATAAGCAATTCCAGAATCTGTTTCTGCACGGTTACATCCAATGCACTGGTTGCTTCATCGCAAATCAGGATTTCAGGTTCGACCGCCAGGGCTCTGGCAATCGCCGCTCTCTGACATTGTCCGCCGCTGACCTGATGCGGATAACGATCTGCAAATTCCACATCCAGTCCACACTTTTCAAGAAGGTTTTCCACTTTTTTTCGGGTTTCATTTCTGCTTATCCCCATGTTTCGTAGACTTTCCCCGATTCCATCACCAAGGGTTCGTCTCGGATCAAACGATTCTGTCGGCATCTGAAAAACCATCTGCATTGTACGATAAATTTCTCGCCGCTCCCGGCCTTTTACATTGGTAATGTCTTTTCCTCTGAGAAAAACCTGACCGTCTGTAGCAGGCTCCAGATGTGTGATCATCTTTGCAACGGTACTCTTTCCGGAACCAGATTCGCCCACGATTCCAAGACATTCACCCTGTTTCAGTTCAAAGCTGACATCATCCACTGCAATGACTTTTTTCCTTCCAGATGTAAATACTTTTTTCAGATTCTGTACCTGTAAAATAATCTCCTTCATAGTTAAAATAAAACTCCATTACGAAACATATTTCTTCCGTTTTTCTTCCAGCTCAGAAAATCCACATACCGCTTCTGTCTCTTCAACAAAATCCGAAGCATTTTTCAACGTCATGACCGAATCCATCAGCTTTCTTGTATAAATATCTTTCGAATGCTTCAGCACTTTATCCGCGTCTCCATAGTCCCGTATCTTTCCGTCTTTCAGTACCAGAACCTTATCCGCCATCGCACGCACCACACCGATATTATGTGTAACAACAATCATTGATGTACCATAATCCTCTTTCATCATAAGAAGTTCTTCTACCACCTGTTTCTGAACTGTCACATCCAGAGCACTGGTCGCCTCGTCTGCCAGGAGAAGATTCGGCTTAAGAATCATTGCAATACAGATTCCCACACGCTGGTTCATTCCTCCTGATAATTCAAAAGGATAACTGTTCCAGATTCGTTCCGGTTCCGTCAGACCAATCTTTTCCATGATTGCAAACGCCCGCATTCTGATTTCCCTTTTTGAAAGTTTCTCATGTGCACGAACCGCCTCACAGATCTGCACACCGACTTTTCTCACCGGACAGAGTGCCGCCTTACAGTCCTGAAAGATCATTCCGATCTCCGGTCCCAGAAATCTTCGAAGCTTTTTCTCCGACAATTTCGTCAGGTTTTCACCCTTATACCAGATGTCGCCCTCTGTCACACAGCCTTCTGTTCCAAGAAGCCCCATAATTGCCTTTATCAGTGTACTTTTTCCACTGCCGGATTCGCCCACGATTCCAAGAATCTCGCCCTGCTTTAATTCCAGACTTACATCCTGAACCACCGGCTCCCCATCATAGCAGATGGTCACATGTTCCATCCGAAGTAATTCCATAAAAATTTCCTCATTTCTCTATATCTAAATCCGCTGTAATTTCATAATAATCACAAGGATGTGCCGCCATTCCGGTCACATCAGACTTCGTTACAATTCCCATATTCAGATGCGATACAAAGAAAAACGCATCGTCATCGAGAATATCCTGCTGCAATTCCACCGCCAGTTTTGCCCGCTCATCCGTATCAAAAGTCTGATGAAGCTGCTCTGTCAGGCTCGTAACTTCCTCGTTCTGGTAATGCCCAAAATTCTTGGAGCCTACCACCGTACTTGTAAAAAAGTACTCTGGATCGCCCGTCGGAGCAGTCGTTGTGGAGCTTACATAGACATCAAAATCCCCATTTTCTGCAAAAGTTCTATGGTCGGAAGTATTGTTTACCTGTACATCAATTCCAATATCTTTGAGCGTTGCCTGCGCATATTCCGCAAGCTTCGGCTGTTCCAGACGTGTCGGATAAGTCAGCCAGTTAATCGTCAGTTTCTCTCCGTCTTTATCCACGTATCCGTCACCATCCGAATCTGTCCATCCCGATTCTTCAAGCAGTTTTTTTGCTCCGTCCGGGTCATAAGATACCGTTTCTACCGCATCATTTCCATAGGAAAAACTACTCGGAAAAGCTCCCTTTGCAGCAACACCTCTGCCACTCATAATAACAGAACAGAATCCCTCTTTGTCAATTCCCATCTCAATCGCTTTTCGCACATTCTGGTCCTGCATAAGTTCAGATTCCATATTAAACTGTCCAAAGAAACAGCGGCTTGTTGCACAGGAATTAATCGTATAATCCGGGTTATTTTCAAATAAAACATAGTTGTCATACTGCAGTCCATACGTTCCCTGAATGTCACCGGTCTGCAGTGCTGCTGTCAGTGCGCTTCCGTCTGCAAAAGACTTCACAGTAACCTTATCTACGTTCACTTCACCACCCCAGTAATCATCATTTTTTACCAGATCGATCTGCGTCGGAGTGACGTTTGTCGCAATATAAGGTCCGGTTCCTGCCACATTTGCAGATCCGCCTTCGCCCTGAATTCCATAATCCATATCAATGATCGCGCCATACGGATCACCCAGATAATTAATGATTGCCGGACATGGTTCTGTCGTATAGATCATAAGTGTCAGGCCATCTGCTTCTATATGATCAATCTTAAGATCATACGGTGCGCGGTCATGAACTGCGATCAAATCTTCCAGACATTCCTTCACTGCTTCTGCATCCAGTGCACGTCCACTGGAGAATTTCACACCGTCACGAAGCGTAATTTTCACCGTCGTATCATCTATAAATTCATAGTCCGTTGCAAGCCACGGCTCTACTTCCATATTGTCATTATATTTAAAAAGAGTTTCTCCAACGCCATACCGGAGAGCACTCCAACCGGAATAATTGTCATGCGGATTCAGTCCTGCATCTCCCATCTCCTCACTGTATCCCGTTGTTCCATAGACAAAAGTTTTCTCACTGTCCGCCCAGACATATGCCGGCAATGTCGTCGCCAGTGCCATCCCTGTAAGCACCGCTGCAAATAACTTTTTCTTCATATAAAAATCCCCCTTATTTTTGTTTCGGATCCAGATAATCCCTGAGTGTGTCTCCAAAAAGATTAAAAATCATAACCGTAATAAAAATCGCCACACCTGGTGCCAGCACCATCCACGGTGCGATCTGCAGCATACTTCGTCCATCATTTATCATACTTCCCCACTCTGCTGTCGGCGGCTGTACGCCAAGTCCCAGGAAAGAAAGTCCCGCAAGTTCCATCATCATCGTTCCGATATCAAGCACTGCTGTTACAAGAATCGGTCCTGCGATATTAGGTAAAATATGTCTGAATAAGATTTTCGAAACACTGCTCCCAGACATTCTGACTGCCATCAGATATGGTGCATCTTTCTGAGATAAGGTCAGTCCCCTCGCAAGTCTGGCAAACTTCGGCCATCCGATAACCACCAGTGCGATCACTGCATTCTGGATTCCTCCGCCCAGAACTCCGGCAACTGCCAGTGCAAAAACAAGACTCGGAAATGCCAGAAAAAGATCTGAGATACGCATCAGAATCGTGTCCAAAATACCGCCAAACCAACCACATAAAATCCCGATCACCGTACCTGAAACAGTAACGATCACCACCAGAAGAAGTGTTGCATAAATGCTCGTTGTACTTCCCACCAATACACGTGAAAACAGGTCTCTTCCATAGCGATCTGTCCCCAAAATATGTTCCGCACTCGGTGCTTTCATTGCCTGTAAAAGATCCTGTGCGTATGGATCATACGGGCAAAGATACTTTGCAAATGCCGCAATAAAAAGCAGGATTCCCACCAGAATTGTGAAAAAAATCAGTTTCGCTTTCAAGTGATTTCTACGAATTTTCTGTTTTCGAACAGTCGTATTTTTCTTCACAGTTTTCTGCTCACTCATGCTCTGTCACCTCCCAGTCTCACGCGAGGATCCAGATAATGATAAATGATATCTGTTATCAGATTTACCAGTACATAGATTACCGCCATCCATGCCACATAAGCCTGAACGATCGGATAATCACGCATCGTGATCGCATCCACGGCCATCCTACCGACGCCGTCCCACATAAAGATTGTTTCAACGATCGTTGTTCCTCCAAGCAGACTTCCCACTGACAATGCAAGTAAAGTAATAATCGTCAGCATCGAAGATTTCATAACATTTCTCCATATAATCACGCTGCCGCTCACACCTCTTGCCCTTGCTCCGATGACATAATCTTTATTCAGTTCTTCCAGAACCGTCGCCCGAATCTGTCTGGTATATTTTGCTGCCATCGAGATCGCAAGTGTCAGTGTCGGAAGGACCAGACTCAGAACTTTATTTTCTGTCGTAATGACCGGAAACCACTGTAATTTAATAGAAAGGAAATACATCAGTACAAGTGCTGCAAAAAAGTTGGGCATCGAATTCCCGATAAAGCTTAAAAATCGAATCAGATAGTCCATCCAGTGATTATGTTTTACTGCTGATAGTATTCCCAGAGGAATTGCGATCAACATTGTCAGTAGCAGTGACGATACCGTCAACAAAATCGTATTTGGAAGTTTTTCTATAAACGTCTCATAAACATCTCTTTTTGAAACATAACTGGTTCCCATATCACCTGTTATCATTCCGGAAAACCATTTTGCATACTGAACAAGAAACGGCTGATCCAGTCCATATTCTTTTCTTGTCTGATCAAGAACTTCCTCAGAGACTGATGAACCGGTGTTTTCATACATATATGTGACAGCATCGCCACCCGCCAGCCGCATCATGGCAAAAGACAAAAAAGTGATCCCAATGAGAATCGGGATCAGTTGAAGAAGTCTTTTCAATATATATTTAAACATGAATCTCCTACTCCTTAAACGTCTGTCAAAGTCCATTCCAAACAGACAATCCGCATTTTGCTTCATTGATTAAAGTCTAACAGACAATAAAAAAGCACACAACCCCACGGGAGGGTTATGTGCCATTCTTAATCAGCATGCTTTATCTGCATTATGGAATAAGTCTCTATTAACTTCTCGGAAGCCTGCTCTGCAAAAATGTAAGAAACTCCTGAATACTCTCATCCAGCACCTCTCCTTTATGCATCACATAGCCAAAAACAACTTTATTCTCTCCTATTTTAAGAGGAATTCCAGGGGTTGTTCCCGTTTTATTTTCCGAAAGATAACTTCCACTGATGTTTGCAACCTTGCTGCTTTTCAGCATTTTTTCCATGATATAATCACTGTTTGTCAACACAGAAATATCTAAATCTCTCCACTGAAAAGAATCCTTTTGTACCGCACCAATATCAAAAAATTCATCCTGATAATTCTGAATAAAGCGAATTCCTTCAAGATCTTTCAGTTCAATTTTATCTCTGTCTGACCCATAAAATTCTGTTTTTTGTCCCGGATAAAACATCACATCAGTCTCATACATCGGTACAAATTGCATTTTATTTTTTGCCAGTTCATGCAGGAAATTTTCTTTCTGCTGACTTAAAATATATACAAATCCAATGTCATCCATATAGTCACGAACACGTTCCATAACGCTCCGGACACCTGCTGTCGTCAGTTGAAAATAATAATTTTTTTCTGCTGTTTCATTATAAAAATCCACGAACTGATTCGCAAACCAGGAGCTTGGATTCATCGAGATCCGAACCCATTTTGTCATGCCACGCGTCGCCATATTCTCGAGAACATCAATCTCATTTGTAATCCTGCATGCATATTGGTAGACTTTCTGCCCCTGCACAGTCAGCCGGATTCCGCGCGGAAGTCTCTCAAAAAGCTGCATTCCAAGTGTATCTTCGAGAGATTTTATTACCTTACTGACACTTGGCTGAGTCGAATAAAGAATCTTTGCAGCATCACTGAAAGACCCGGTCTGGGCACATGCCACAAAATACTGTAACTGTTTTAAATCCATATAATTCTCCGCATATTATTATGTTGGGATTACCTCTTTTTCATACTATTTTACAGTCCGGAGCATAAACATCGGAACAGGATTATAGAATGCATCTTTCTCAATATAAATCCTGCTGCTGATTCCAAGGTCGACATGAAACTGCTCTAATTTCATTGCACCCAGGGTCTCCAGATCCCATGCCGGACGACTATAGGAACTGATTGGAAGCTGACGTTTTATTTCTTCGCACTCACGCATCATGTCATTTCCGAGTGTGTTATGTGCATGATTTTCCGGAAGGTCTTCTACATTAGAGAAATCTGTAAGACCATAATTTGCATCAAAATTTAACAGTACTCCGCCTTTTTTAAGGACACGAAGCCACTCCTGATAAGCATGACGAACATGCGGCAGTGTCCAGGTCAGGTTTCTGGAAATGATCACATCAAATGTGTCATCCGGGAACTCCGGATTCTCTGCATCCATAACTGTAAACTCGCAGTCTGCGCCTTCCTCCTGTGCCAGAAGGCGGGCATTTTTTATCATGTCAGGTGTCAGGTCAATACCCGTTACCTGATGTCCTGCTTTTGCAAGGAGAATAGAGAAAAATCCTGCTCCACAGCCCACATCAAGAATACGAAGTTTCTTCCTTTCCGGAAGCTGTGTGCTGATTTCTTTCATCCAGCGTTCTGCCATGGTGCTATGAAGTTCCTGACGTTTCTGCACCAGAAAACTGTCGCTGCGTTTTTCCCAATAATTCACAATGCGCTCTTTTCGTTCATCATAATGGCTGACGATCCTTCCATATGCGATCATCGGTCCATTTCCGAGAACCTGCAGCGTGCCTGTCTGATAAAGAAGCACTCCGTCAAATTCCGCTTCACTGACCTCTTTGACATTGCCTTCGTAATCACGGACTTCTCCGAGAACATCCCCTTCTTTAAACATATCACCGGCTTTTTTAAACGGATACCAGAGTCCGTTTTCCTCCGCATCCTGATAGCGGACATCTGCCACATCCAGCGGATAATAAGTTCGGAAATCTTTCAGACCCTGATAAATACCCAGATGGCAGAGAATATTACGGACATCTCTTCTGGTAGAACTTACTTCCTCAGGACTCCATTCTCCCATACTACCGCGCTCGATCAGAATACTTGGAATCCCCTGCGAAGCAGCATAATTATAAGAACCACCGGATGCCACATTCGATTTAACCATATATGGTACATCCACCTGCTCTGCCATCTCTCTGGC
>CAVBPN010000101.1:0-2069 GCA_963597235.1 bacterium | reverse complement strand
CCTTTAAATCGGTTCAGATAATCTTCTAACCAGGATGCCATCTCATTGTCCAGATGGTTGGTAGGTTCGTCCAGGATCAGAACATCTGTCGGATTAACAAGGACAGCAGCAAGTGCCACACGTTTTTTCTGACCGCCGGAAAGATGCGCGATTTCTTCTTCATGGTCTTCGATTCCCAGTTTATTCAGTACCATATGTGCTTCTGTCTCCGGATTCCAACTCTGCTCTTTCTGTCCCTGAGTTACATAAGAAAGAATGGTGGATCCTTTCGGAAATTCCGGATGCTGCGGAAGGTAAGTGATCCGGAGTCCGTTCTGTTTGATCACCTGACCTTCATCTGCTTCTTCAAGTCCGGCAAGAATCCGAAGAAATGTCGTCTTTCCGGTACCATTGATGCCAATGATTCCAATCTTGTCACCCTGATGGATTCCACATGAAATATCATCAAAGATCACTTTTTCTCCATAAGTTTTACTGATATGTTCCAAGTTCAATACGTTCATTTATATACTCCTTACTGTAAAATATGTTCTTCAGCCTTAGGAAATTTTCTAAAGTAATATATAATAAATAAAACCGCTGTAATTCCCCATGATACCGGATAACTCAACATGATTGTCTCAATGCTGGAATGCACTGGGAATACACCAAACATCCATGCAATTCGGATCAGACAGACGCCGCCGCATGTCAGGATCATTGGCACCAATACTCTTCCCGCACCTCTTAATGCTCCGGATAATATTCCGATCACGACATACATGAAATATGAAGGAAGCAGGAAATGCATCATGCCAGCACCAATCCGAACAACATTTGCATCTGTTGTAAACAGCCTGTACAACGGTTCTGCCAGGACATAAAGTGTGGCACTTACCAGAATAGCCCCTGCATAAGCCATTACCAGACAGACGCCCACACTCTTTCTCATACGTTTCACTTTCCCAGCTCCATAATTCTGTCCAACAAATGTAGTGATTGAAATACCAAAAGCGTTTACAACCATCCAGTATACAGCGTCAATCTTCGCAAACGTTCCCCAGGCTGCCACAGTATCAGTTCCCAGTTCATTTACGAATACCTGAATGATCAGATTGGCAATCGTGTACATAGTCGCTTCCAGTGCCGCTGGAATCCCAATTCTCAGGACCGAGTTAAGAGAAACTCTGTAAAAGCGTATATCCCTGAGTTTTAGCTGGAACAAAGGATGTTCTTTCATTAACATCGCTGTAACCAGAAAAGAACTGATTCCCTGACAGCTTACGGTAGCCAGCGCCACACCCATGACACCCAGTTTAAAGATTACGACAAGCAGAATATCAAAGACAATGTTCAGCCCACACGTAACCATCAAGACATACAAAGGTCGTCTGGAATCTCCTACCGCACGAAGGATAGATGCGCCCATATTGTATATAATATTAAAAATCATTCCGCAGAAATAAATATGAAGATATAGTCTGGAATCAGCCATCAGTTCCTGCGGAGTTTTCATAAGTTCAAGAACAGTGTTTGTAACAAGAAGTCCGATCACTCCTACCACAAACCCGGTTACAATACCGAATGCATAGGAAGTATGAAGCGTCCTGTTCAAATTTTTCTTATCTTTTGCACCATAAAACTGCGCTACGATTACAGATGCACCGGATGTCAGACCGATAAAAACCTCCACGACCAGGTTTACAATCTGATTTACCGATCCTCCAACGGCTGCCAGTGCCTCTTTACCTACAAAACGACCGACAACAATACTGTCGGCCGTGTTATATACCTGTTGAAAAAAAGTACCTATAACAATCGGAAAAAAGAATATTAAAAGTTGTCTCCAGATCACACCCTCGGTGATCTGATTCTTCTGTTCCATAATTTTCCTCCATAATACATCAATTCATAAATCCTCATCTGTACAAGTATAACAGACCAATGTCGGAAAAGCAATGAACATAAAAAAAACAGAACCCTGATTCAGGATTCTGTTTCTCATACGTTGTGATTAGTCTTCAACTTTCACGATTTCTTTCTTGTTGTAGCTTCCGCATTCTTTACAAACTCTGTGAGGCATCATCAGG
>CAVBPN010000100.1:0-3863 GCA_963597235.1 bacterium | reverse complement strand
GCTTCTGTCTATGCTCGCACTTCTCGGAGTTTCCATCGTTTTGCATGCAGATTACGGATGGCGTGGCTTCATCTTCCTTGTACTGATGTATCTTATTAGAAACGAAAAAGTTTCTCAGGCAATCGTCGGAAGCTGCTGGCTGAGTTATGAGTGGAAAGCCTGTTTTGCCTTTATTTCCATTAATATGTACAATGGAAAACGCGGCTTTATCCAGGGAAAAGCCGCGAAATATTTCTTTTACTTATTCTATCCCGTACATATCACGATCCTCGTGATCATCCGGAATCTCTTTTTTCTTTAAAGACTGTTTTTAATCGGTCTTAATTCTTTTTGATGATCTCGGCTGCGTTTTTGTAGATACTGTCTGCCGGAATGCAGCCTCTTACCGGTGAAAGCGGATAAATATTCGTATTTCTGCCGATCACGGTTCCCGGGTTCAGGACAGATCCACAGCCGACTTCCACATGGTCACCAAGCATTGCGCCAAATTTCTTAAGTCCTGTCTCAATCTTCTCGTCACCATCTTTGACAACGACCAGTTTCTTATCCGATTTAACATTAGAGCAGATAGATCCTGCACCCATATGAGATTTATATCCCAGAACAGAATCACCCACATAATTATAATGTGGAACCTGTACTTTATTAAAAACAACCACATTTTTAAGTTCTGTGGAATTTCCGACTACTGCGCCCTCTCCTACGATCGCATTTCCGCGGATAAATGCACAGTGGCGAACTTCTGCATCTTTACCGATGATAGCCGGTCCATTGATAGATGCAGTCGGGGCTACTTTCGCTGATCTTGCGATCCATACGTTACCGTCGCGGCATTCATACTCGAACGGGCTGAGTGTCGGACCCAGTTTCATAATAAAATCACTGATCTCCGGAAGAACCTCCCACGGATAAGTCTTACCTTCAAATAATTCTGCTGCAATCGTTTCATTCAAATCCAGAAGATTTGCAATTGTAAAATCTTTTAACATGATTATGATTTTCCTCCTCGTCTGGAAGCTGTCTGCTTCGTTTTATAATTCACTGCTGCCGCATCAAAGAACTGCCTCAGTGCATACTGATAATTGCTCTGTTCGACCTGAGCTGTGCGCACACGTACAAAATGCTCCAGCTTATCCATATATTCCTGCGGAGTGATACTTCCCTCGGCTACATAAGTAAGCCCCTTTTCCCAGCTCGCTGTCAGTTCCGGATTCAGAAGCTGACGAATCGAACAGTTTACCACATCAAAGATCATTTCTCCAAGAAGCGTCGGCATGATCACCTGTGTTTTCTTATTCAGGGAAAGATATTTAATAGAAACAAGTTTCTTAAGTATCTCCGCCCTCGTTGCACTGGTTCCGATTCCACTTCCCTTGATCTGTGCTCTCAGTTCTTCATCTTCAATCAGCTGACCGGCATTTTCCATTGCCAGGATCATAGAACCGGAATTATAACGCTTCGGCGGAGAAGTTTCACCTTCTTTGATGTTCAGCGCATCTACGGTCAGTATATCATTCTTTTTCAGCCGATGCAACGCATCCAGAAGCTGTGCATCACAGGAAACATCTTCACTGTCTTCTTTTCCGGAATCCTGGGATTTCTCCGCTGCTGACTTTCTGGCAAAAGAATTTGTCGCATATTTCAGATATCCTTCTTCCTGAAGGACCTTAAAACTGGAAAAGAATTTTTCTTTCTGCATCTCTGTTACCAGACTGACTTTCTGATAGACTGCCGGTGGACAGAAGATACATAAAAACCTACGCACGATCGTCTCATAAACCCTCTGCGAGGTCTGAGAAAGGCTGTTTAGGACGTTCATCCCCTGGCCGGTCGGAATGATCGCATAATGGTCCGTAATCTGCTTGTCATTGACATATCGGGTCTTTGCAATTGTTTTATAAGAACCCATCTGCAGAATTTCTTCTGCCGCGTTATCAATTGCCGGATATCGACGAAGACCGGAAATATTCTTATATATTTCCTTTGCAACTGCTGTAGACAGTACACGGGCATCGGTTCGTGGATAAGTAACCAGCTTTTTCTCATACAGTTCCTGTGTAATACGAAGTGTCTCATCCGGGCTGATCTTAAACAGCTTCGAACAGACATTCTGAAGCTCTGCCAGATTAAAGAGAAGCGGCGGATTCTTATTTTCTTTTTTACGTTCTATTTTTTCTACCCTGCAGGACAGTGGTTGTTCTGTCTCCAGCATCCGGATCAGCTCTTCGGCATGCTTCTTTTCTTTAAAACCATTTTCTTTATAAAGATACGGAGACTGGAAATATTTACTTCCTTCTACTGCCCTCCATTCTCCTTCAAAATGCTCTCCTTCCAGAGCAATACTGGAAAGAACACGATAAAACGGAGTCTTTACGAAAGAACGAATCTCACGTTCCCTGCGGACGACCATTCCAAGCACACAGGTCATAACTCTTCCTACGGAAATCGCCTGATATTTACTGTTCAAATAATTAGAAACACTGTTTCCATATCGGAGTGTAAGAACTCTGGAGAAATTAATTCCCATCAGATAGTCCTCTTTCGCGCGAAGGTAAGCGGAATCCGCCAGATTATCATATGCCGACAGTTCCTTCGCTTCACGGATACCTCTGAGGATTTCTTCCTCCGTCTGGGAATCGATCCACACACGCCTCTGGTCTTTATCCTTTACGCCTGCCATCTGCGCCACCAGACGATAGATATATTCTCCCTCTCGCCCGGAGTCAGTGCACACATAAATCGTCTCTACATCCGGACGGTTCAGAAGCCCCTTAACAATGTTAAATTGTTTCTGCACTCCCGGAATGACTTCATACTTAAATTCACGCGGTAAAAAAGGCAGGGTATCCAGACTCCACCTTTTATACTTGATATCATATTTTTCAGGATAACTCATAGTGACCAGGTGCCCTACACACCAGGTCACTACAGAATCTTCTGACTCCAGATAGCCATCCCGTCTCTGTCCGTTAATTTTTAATGCTTTCGCAAATTCCTGAGCAACACTTGGTTTCTCAGCTATGTATAAGGATTTACCCATATTATTTATCTGCACTCATCTTTCTGAGAGGCCATGCAAGAAGAACTGCACCGCCTACCATATTTCCCAAAGTGACGATCACCATACTCTTTACCATCGCTCCAATGGAGAGCCCCGGTACAAGGCAGGCTGCTGTCACAAAAACCCCCATATTTGCAATGCAGTGTTCGAATCCGCTCATTACAAACGCTCCAATACACATAACGATCATCAAAAACTTTGCAGCTTCGCTTTTAAGCTTAATGCCACAAAGAACTCCCAGACATACAAAGAAGTTACATAAAACTGCACGGAAGAACATCTGCCCCACCGGAATCGCAAGTTTATTTCCGATAAATCCGGCAAAATAATCTGCTGTTCCGGACGCGCCAGCCCATACAAACATCAGGGAAAGAATCAGACATCCGATAAAGTTTCCGATATAGCTGACTATCCATACTTTAACAGCATCTCCCCAGCTTATTTTCTTATCGTATGCACCAAACGCCATAACCAGATTATTTCCGGTAAACAGTTCTCCTCCAACCATAGAGATCAGTAATACGGCAATGGAGAATACAAGCGCCCCCAGAAATTTACCCCATGCCGGTTCTTCTGCCCCGGAAAATACATTACCCACAACATTTGAAAAGATCATGGCAACCACAATAAAGAAACCGGCCATGATCGCCCGCATAAAATACTTAAAAAAGGCATTCTTCAGCAGGGTAATCTTTGCATTTGCCGCATTTGAGAGTTTCATTACATCCTCGTGATTCATAAAAAATACCTCCCTTTCCCGGAAACAAGGTATCTTGTAGGTCCTTGTCCCCTCCACATATTG
>CAVBPN010000099.1:0-6934 GCA_963597235.1 bacterium | reverse complement strand
ATGCAGCAGTTACACCTACTGTACAGCCTGGTACAGGTGCCGGACTTGAAATGGATGCGATCGGCGGTGTATTCGTTGGTGGTGTTGCAGCAACCGGTGGTTACGGTTCCGTAATCGGTACATTCGTAGGTATTTTTGTCATCATGCTTCTGAAGACAGGTCTTCCATATGTCGGCCTGCAGGCAAACTGGCAACAGATCATCACAGGTCTGGTTCTTATTATCGCAGTCCTGATCGATATCATTAAAGAAAAGAAAAAATCAGCAATGTAATCCAGGATGTGGGGCGCCGGATATTCTGGCGTATCATCATAAAAAAACTATATAATTTATAAGGAGGAAGTAAATTATGAATTTCAAAAAAGTAGTAGCATTAAGCATCTGTGCAGCAATGGTAGCAGGTATGTCAGCTTCAACAGTTATGGCATCAACTTATGAACTTCCAGATCAGTTCAAAGATGTAACAGCAAACGAAGCTTATGAATTCCCGATGATGGTTAAATCTTTCCAGTCTACTTACTGGGATGCAGCTCAGGAAGGTATGAAGGCTGCTGCTGAAGACCTTGGTGTTACTTACACAGCACAGGGACCGAACAGTGAATCTGATATCGCTGACCAGGTTAACATGGTTAACACAGCAATCGCTTCCAATCCAAAAGGATTAGGACTTGCAGCATGCGATACATCATCTGTTCTGGATGCTCTTCAGGACTGCGCTGACAAAGGAATCCCGGTTGTAACATTCGATACAGGTATCGCTGATGCACCGGAAGGAGCTATCGCTTGTGAAGTTTGTACAGACAACGTACAGGCTGGTGAAGTAGCAGCAGAAAATATGTACAATGCAATTAAAGATGTTGTAGCTAATGCAGACGGACAGGTTATCATCGGTGAAGTTAACCAGGATGCTACAGCTCAGAACATCCAGCAGCGTGGTGGCGGATTCATCGACAAGATGATCGAACTTCTTCAGGCTGACGGCAAAACAGTAGCAGTTGCAGGTAACGAATTCTATGTAAACGCTGCAACAGGTGCTGACGGAACAGAAGCTGATGCAGACGTTGTTATTCAGGTAGCAGTTCCGGCACAGACAACTGTAGAGCTTTGCTCCAATGAAGCTCAGGCAATCCTTTCCAAAGACAACTGTATCGCAATCTTTGGTTCAAACCAGACAGCAGCAGAAGGTGTTCTTGCAGCTAACGCAAACCTGAACGTTCTTGGATCTGATGCAGCTAACGGCGACGTTATCGGTGTTGGTTTCGATGCTGGTTCTATCATCAAAGCAGCTGTTCAGGATGGAACATTCCTTGGTGCAGTTACACAGTCTCCTCTGATGATGGGCTACTATGCAATCTATGCTCTGACAGCAGCAGCTAACGGACAGGAACTTGAAGATGTTCCTACAGATGGTTACTGGTATGATTCTACAAACATGGACGACGAAAGCATCGCTCCAAACCTTTATGACTAATTTATAAAATAGTATAAATTTTAGTAACGGGTGAAAACCCCCAGGGCACTGCCCTGGGGGTTTTTTAATGGTAGTTTGCTTATCAGCAAACTTTTTATACCAGAATGAAAAGCAACTCGATTTCATTCTGATGAAGCAAATAAAGACACTTTTTTTTACAAACGAGGTTCTTAACATCTGTGCTTTTTTAGGATATTATGTTATTATCAAATATGAAAGAACCCGTTTGACTACAGCACTTTGCACAATTGCAGAGGCTGTACATATCTTACATATTTAGGAGGAATTTACAATGGCAACATATTATGCAGCAGTAGATATGGGTGCATCCAGCGGACGTCTGATCCTTGGACATATGGAAAACGGAAAGATGGAGCTTGAAGAAATCCATCGTTTCGAAAATGGTATGGTTAAGAAAGATGGCGAACTCTGCTGGGAATTCGACCGTATTTTTAAAGAAATCGTAACCGCTCTTAAAAAATGTAAAGAGATTGGTAAAGTTCCGGTAAGCATGGGCGTTGATACCTGGGGTGTTGACTTCGTACTTCTTGATAAAGATGATAAAGTACTTGGAAACACTGTTGGATATCGTGACCATCGTACAGATGGAATGGATGAAGAAGTTTATAAATACATTCCACTTGATGAACTGTATGCAAGAACCGGTATTCAGAAAGCTATCTTCAATACTGTATATCAGCTGATGGCAGTTAAGAAGAAACATCCGGAATATCTGGAACAGGCAGAAACTCTGCTTCATGTACCGGATTACTTCCATTTCCTTCTGACAGGACAGAAGACCTGCGAGTATACAGAAGCTACTACAGGCCAGCTGGTTAACGCAGAAACAAAAGACTGGGATTATGAGATCATCGATAAACTGGGATACCCGAGAAAGATCTTCCAGAAACTGATCATGCCTGGTACCGTTGTCGGACATTTGACAGAAGAACTTCAGAAAGAAGTTGGATTTGACTTAGAGGTCGTTGCACCTGCAACACACGACACAGGATCCGCAGTTCTGGCAGTACCTGCAAATGACGATGACTTCATCTATATCAGCTCCGGAACATGGTCCCTGATGGGAATCGAAAGACAGACTCCGGACTGTTCACCAAAGAGCTGCGAACTTAACTTCACAAACGAAGGTGGATATGCAGGACGTTTCCGTTACCTTAAGAATATCATGGGTCTGTGGATGATTCAGTCTGTACGTCATGAAGTAAATGATAAATACAGCTTTGCTGAAATCTGCTCCATGGCAGAAGAAGCAAAAGACTTCCCGTCCAGAGTAGATGCAAATGACGAGTGTTTCCTTTCTCCTGAAAACATGACAGAAGAAGTAAAAGACTACTGCCGCAGAACAGGACAGAAAGTTCCGGAAACTATGGGTGAGATCGCAACAGTTATCTACACCAGCCTTGCTGAATGCTATGCAAAAACAGCAAAAGAACTGGAAGAGAGCACTGGAAGAACTTACAGCCGTATCCATGTAGTAGGCGGTGGTTCTAACGCAGGATACCTGAACGAACTGACAGCAAAAGCTACAGGTAAAGAAGTTCATGCAGGCCCTGGAGAAGCGACAGCAATCGGTAACATTACCGCTCAGATGCTGAAAGCAGGAGATTTCAAATCCATTAAAGAGGCTCGTACAACAATCCATGAGTCCTTCGGAATTAAAATCTATAAATAAGAGATTCAATAGGAGGTTTTACTATGTTAGTAAACACAAAAGCAAAAGTCGGCGTATTTTCTATTGCTTTAGGAGCATATCTTCCTCAGTTCCCTTCACTGGTACCTGAGTTTGAAGCTCAGTATGAAGCATTCAAGAAGACTATTCCGGATACAGTAGAAATCATCGACGGAGGAATGGTAACAACAAAAGAACAGTCTATGGAAGCAGGAGATAAATTCCGTGCTGCAGACGTAGACCTTGTATTCCTTCAGATGCTGACATATGCTACATCTTACAATATGCTTCCTGCAATCCGTGACCTGGATGTACCGGTTGTTCTGGTAAACGTTCAGAAACTGAAAGCACTGGATTACGATCACACAGACATCGCTGCATGGCTGGGTGAAGGATATGCCTGCGGTGCTGTTGGCGAAGCTGTTGCTGACCTTGAGAGAGCCGGCAAGAGACATGCTGTTATCACAGGTGTTGTAGAAGGCGGAGACCCGGCTGTTCAGGCTGAGATCGAAGACTGGTGCAAAGCTGCTCAGGTAAGAAGAAGATTCCGTGATACTAACATTGCTCAGATCGGAAGACCTTATCCGGGTATGATGGACCTTTACATCGATGAGACAAACCTGTACAACAGAATGTTCCTGTACACAAAACAGTTTGACTGGGAAAAAATGTGGGCAATCGCTGATGATGTGACAGATGAAGAAACAATCCGTGCAAAAGCACAGGATATTCTTGATACATTCGACATCGAAGGCGGCGGAACAATCGAAAAAGTATGGGATATGGCTAAATACGTTGTTGCATTTGAAAAATGGGTTAAAGATGAACACCTCAGCATGGTTGCTTCCCATTATGACGGATTTGCACAGGGTAAAGCTGGTGTCCTTGACGGTATGCTGATTCCGGCATTCTCCATGCTGATCAAACAGGGTACAGCATGCGCCGTTGAAGGTGATATGAAAGTTGCTATGGCAATGAGTATCCTGAAGACAATTTCCGGTACAGGCCAGCTTTCCGAAATGTATTCCATCGACTTTAATGATGACATCTGCATCATCGGACATTCCGGAAGTGGAGATGCTGATATTTCCGATAAGAAACCTACCATGAAGATCGTACCGGTATTCCACGGCAAAACAGGCGGCGGATACCTGACACAGTTCTATCCATACACAGGTTCTGTTACCTATCTTGCAATCACACAGGATGCTGACGGACACTTCAAATTCGTTGTAGCTGAAGGCATTAACGAAGAAGGACCGATCCTTTCCTTCGGTGATACAAACATGAGAACACGTTTCACATGTGGAGCAAGAGAATTTGTAAACCGCTGGAGCGAAGCTGGCCCGACACATCATATGGCAGCTGCTACAGGAAGACATATCGATACAATCCTGAAGGTTGCAAAAATCTTCAATATTCCGGTTGATATCGTTACAAGATAAGCCATCTATATCATTTATACACATATTCATATTCAAAAAAGGAGATCGCGAAAGCGGTCTCCTTTTTGTCAGGCTGCAATAATAATTATAGCCTGTGTATTATGCTTTTTTGGCAGGAATTCGAATCTCAACTTCTGTTCCGTGATCCGGAGAACTGGAATAAGTAAGTCCGTAATCCGATCCGTACAGAATCTGCAGACGCCGGTGTGTATTATATACAGCGATGTTATTTCCCCGGGAAGAAGAACTTACTCCCTCGCCGGAAAGAATCGTGGAAAGTTTTTCCGGTGGGATTCCTACGCCGTCATCAGAGATCAGAAGAACAATATCGGAATCTTCCAGCCAGCCGGTAAGGACAATGGTTCCGGTCTTGTCGGCAGTTTCAAGAATACCGTGAAGAACGGAATTTTCAATGATCGGCTGAAGTGTCAGCTTCGGAATCTGGTATTCCATAAGTTCATCAGGAATATCAGATACGAATGTGATACTGTCATGGTAACGCATGTTCTGTATCTGAATATAAATGTCCACATGCTCAGCCTCGTGGGCGATCGTGCTGATACTCTGTTTTCGGCTTAATGTAAGTTTATAGAAACGGGAAAGACTCTGTACTGCACGGGAAACTTCTTCGGTCCGTCCCTGCTGGGCAAGCCAGTTGATCATATCCATGGTGTTATAGAGAAAATGAGGATTGATCTGTGCCTGCAGCGAATGGAACTCTGCAATACGAAGCTCTTCGGCAGCTTTTGCCTGATCTGTCATCAGCTGATCCATTTTGCGGGTCATATAGTTGTAAGTATCGATCAGATCGCCAATCTCATCGTGATATTCCGGGCTTTCCATAGGACTTAAGGTACCCTTCCGGACTTTGCTCATCTGATGGATGACAGAAGATATTCTGTTTGTGATCGAGTGCGACATGAAGTGTGCCAGGAACAGTGCAAATACAAGGAAACCGAGGTACATCATGATATACTGGACCATGATCTTATTGCTCTGTGTGATCAGTGGCCCGGATGGAAGCACAGTAACCATAAACCAGCCGGGCTGCTTGATGTTGTAAAAACCGGCATATACTGTTGTATCCAGAATGCTGCGTTCAATAAAGTTATTGGAGGACATGAAGGAGTCCTCAATTGTATCGTAATCCAACAGATAAATACCGGAGAGTGAATCATTTGAGGAAGCAACCACGGCATTACGATCATTGATGATATAAGAAACACTTCCATCAATTGTCAGATTATCTTTCAGCATATCGGTCAGATGATCCGAAGAACTATAGAGGGCGATGTAAGCCTGGCGGGCCTGCCCCTGATAGTAAAAGGTCGTGGAAGTGATATATGCGAGATCTCCGTAACTCTCTTTTTCGCGTTCGCCCAGATAGAAAGCAGGACAGAACAGAGAAGACTGCTGGGTACCCTGGAAGATACCATACCAGTAAGTTCCACGTGCCTTCGTCATTGATGAAAAATAATCTTTCGTGAGGTCATCACTGAAAAGTCGTACAGACTGCGGTGGAAAATCCATATAGATCTGCAGACCGGAGATCATATCCGTATCAATCAGGTTTGCTACGTATTCATGAAAATCCTGTGCACCGTCGGTATCGAGAAACATCTGAAAAGGCGAATTGACAGGCTGATGAAACAGAGTCTGAAAAAATTCCTGATCCGTGACACCATCATGGGCATCAATGATCTGCTGGACAAGGTTTTCTACGTAAGGGGCTGTCTGTGCGGATGTGTCCTGTTCCTGGCGGATCGTATAAGAAACGACCATGTCGTATAATTTTCCATAGAAGAAACATGCCATCATAATGACAGGAACCGTTGCTGCAAGTAACAGCACAAGCGTAAATTTTGATTCCAGCTTCATATCGCCATAAGAGCGCCGGATTCGTGTGAAAAAATTATTCATTGTAAATTCCGCTCCCTGTATTCAGAAGGAGAAAGCCCACAGTACTTCTTGAAACTTTTTCCAAAATAGTTTCCGTCACTGTAACCAACTCTGGAAGAAACATCTGTAATCTTAAACCGTGCATCTTTCAGAAGCTGTTTTGCCTTTTCCATACGATATTCGGTGATGTACTGGTTTAAAGTATGACCGGTCTCACTTTTGAAAAATGTGCAGACATACGAAGTGGAAAGAAAAACATGGGAACTGATATCTTTTACAGAAAGCGTTTCGTTCATGTAATTCTTGCTGATGTAATCCTTAATCAGGAAGATCGTTGGATTTTCCTGAGAAGTTGTTTCAGCCTTTGGGAAATATTCTTCTGTCTTATCGATCAGAGTCTGGTGAAGTTCAGGGAAAGTAAAACAGTCAT
>CAVBPN010000098.1:0-20888 GCA_963597235.1 bacterium | reverse complement strand
GATGGATATTGAAGAACCGAAAACATTGGAAGATATCCGAAGGTATGGAGACATCGGTCCCTGCCTCGCATCGGAACTGAAAAAGATACTTGAAGAAGCGGGAATTACAAATTTTCAGTGCCCGGAGAAGATACAGGCGACCGTCATTGGAGCGGGAATGCACAGCATGCAGTTGAGTGGCAGCACGATCTGCTATGACGGTGAATTACTTCCGATAAAAAACCGTCCGGTTATTGTGATGGATACAGATCTTTTTTCAGGAGAAGCATCGCAGATACAGGCAGAAATGAAAAGAAAATCAGCATTATATGAAGAAGATGTGGTCTTCTGGTTTGAAGGAAAAAAATCTCCGTCTTACAAAGCTGTAAAGCAGGCAGCTGATGTAATCTGGCACTTTTACAGCAAAAACAAAATGCCGATATTGTTGATGTTTCAAAATGATATAGCGAAAGCAATGGGTCAGATGCTTCGTATCAGATCCGGTCATCAGAGAAAAATTCTGTGTATTGATTCGGTGGAAGTATCTGAAGGTGACTACATAGATTTTTGTAAAGCAGTGGGAGAAACGATTCTGATTACTGTAAAAACATTGCTATATAAAAACTGACAGTGAGGGAGGAATGGTTATGTGGAGAACGACACTTCTGAATCATACGTATACATTTGAATCCATAAAAGAGATTCTTGCAAAGGCAAACGAAGAAAAATCAGGAGATATGCTTGCAGGAATTGGGGCACATACAGCTGCGGAACGGGTGGCGGCGAAAGTGATTCTGGCGGATATTACGCTGGAAGAACTGAGAAATAATCCGGTAGTTCCACCGGAGGAAGATGAAATCAGCAGACTTTCGGAGGAGCAGATAGATGAAGCGGCATACGCAAAAATAAAGGCAATGACAGTTGGTGAGTTCAGGGAATTCCTTTTGGCAGCAGACACAGTGCAGATAGAAGAAATACGAGACGGTCTTACTCCGGAAATGATCGCGGCAGCAGCAAAAATGATGAGCAACATGGATCTTGTAACCACGGCAGCAAAAATACCGGTTACAGCGACATGTAATACAACGATTGGAAAAAAAGGAATTTTTGCAGGACGTCTTCAGCCAAACCATGCGAGAGATGATGTAGAAGGAATCATGGCATCCGTATATGAAGGAATTTCCTACGGAATAGGAGATGCGGTGATCGGTCTGAATCCGGTGGCAGACAATGTGGATACAACGGTACAGCTTCTTGGACGTTTTCGAGACTTTCTGGATGAATACAGGATTCCTTCACAAAACTGTGTACTGTCTCATGTGACGACACAGATGGAAGCATTGAAAAAGGGTGCGCGAATGGATCTGATGTTTCAGAGCCTTGCTGGTACAGAGAGCGCCAACACTGGTTTTGGAATTTCTGTGGCAATGATGGATGAAGCATATGAAATGATGAAGGAAAAGAAAAGTTCCGCAGGACCGGATTTCATGTACTTTGAAACAGGGCAGGGTTCGGAATTATCTTTAAATGGACACCATGATGCAGATCAGGTGACACTGGAGGCGAGATGTTATGCATTTGCAAAAAGATATCATCCGTTTCTTGTAAATACGGTAGTAGGCTTTATTGGACCGGAGTATCTGTACGATGGAAAACAGACGATCCGGGCAGGTCTGGAAGATCATTTTATGGGAAAGCTCACCGGCGTTTCCATGGGAATAGACTGTTGTCACACAAATCATATGAATTCAGATCAGAACGATTCGGATAATCTGGCAATACTGGCAGCAGCGGCAGGATGCAATTATATTATGGGAATTCCAATGGCTGATGATGTCATGCTGATGAATCAGACGACCAGTTACCACGACATTGCGGCAATCAGGCAACTGCTTGGAAAGAGGCCGATTTATGAGTTTGAACTTGCAATGGAGCGGCTGGGAGTTATGAAAGACGGAAAACTGACAGAACATGCCGGAGATCCATCGTATTTCTTTGGAAACAGGAGGAAACTGGCATGAAAGAAGTAAGGGATATATCAGAAGTCGATTATGGAAAACGTGTAACGATCCAAAATCCTGCAGATGAGGAATTCTGCCTGAACATTAAGAAGAATACAAATGCAAGAATCTGCGTGGGAAGGGCTGGAACCGGATACCGTACAGAAAACTACCTCAGATATCTGGCAGATCATGCAGCTGCGATGGACGCGGTCTGGACAGAAGTAGATGATACTATTTTTGATGAATTTGGGTTTCTCAAAGTAAAAACAAACGCAGAAACAAAAGAAGTTTATATAAAACGTCCAGACCTGGGAAGAACATTTTCGGAAAGTGAAAAAATCCGAATCAGTGAAAACTGTATTCATGATCCGGATGTACAGATTCTGGTCGCAGACGGGCTCAGTGCATATGCCATTGAGGAAAATGCCCTGGATGCATATGAAATTCTGCGAGATGGTCTTGCAGATGCGGGATATACACTCGGAACTCCTATTTATATAAAACACGGACGTGTGGCAACGATGGATCAAATATCAGAAATTCTTAATGCCAGAGTCACGATTCTGCTTGTTGGAGAACGTCCAGGACTGATCACAAACAGGAGCATGAGCTGTTATATGGCATACGAATCAAGCACAAAAAAGCCGGAATCGCAGAGAACAGTTGTTTCCAATATATATGCGGATGGAACACCGCCTCTTGAGGCAGCAGCGCAGATCGTAACACTCACCGGTATTCTGATGAGAGAAAAAAACAGTGGTGCAACACTGAAAATATAGATAGAAACAAAAGTGTTCTGAAAAGACACGAGAGGAGGAGCTATTATGAACGAATCAAAAACATCAATGAACAGAGCTCTTGGACTGTCATCATGTATTACAATTACTGCAGGTGCAGTCATAGGTGTAGGGCTTTTTACGACAGGGTCTTCGGCAGCGGCATCTATGGGAAGCTCGGCCATTATTGCGACGATCATTGCCTTTCTGATGGTTCTCTGGCCATCTATGATCTATGGAGAGCTTGGTGCAGCACTTCCGCTTGCAGGAGGAACTTATGCATTTGCAAAGCGGGGAATTAATTATCCTGTGGCAATCTTCTGCAGCTGGCACTATACTGTAGCTCAGATTGGTATTGCAGGTGCGGAGGCACTGGCATTTGCCAATTATTTCGGAAGACTGCTTCATTTTCTTAATATCAATGTGGCTGTAAATGAAAAAATTCTGGCATCTGTCCTGATCATTATTTTTGTAGTTATCAACTATTTCGGAATAGAGATCGCAGGAAAATGGCAGAATGTATTTATGTTTTTCTTCTGGGGAATGTCCACGATCTGGTTCTTTATGGTACTGAAAAATGTGGATATGGGACATTTTATGTCAGCACTTTCTGGAATTCCGCACGAAGTCACATCCTTTGCAAAACTGATTGTTGCGATCTGGTGGTGCTTTGCAGGTTTTGAAACTGTTGTCGGCATGGGATCTGAAATCGAGTTTCCACAGATCACAATTCCGAGAGCACTGATAATCTCTCCGTTTATCGTATTTGGTGTAAATGCACTGTTCCAGTGGTTTTTGGTCGGTATCACTCCATTGGAGGCTCTGGGTGCTGTGTCAGAAGCTACGGCACCTTTTGCAGAAGCAATGGAAATGGCAGGCCTGGTTGGAGTTCCGGCAGTGGTACTTTGTCTGGGTATTACATTTGGCGGTGATTTTTCTACAATGAATCCATGTATCACCGGTCCGTCACGTTATATGTATACAATGGCAGCAGACGGCTGCTTCCCAAAGGTATTCGGAAAATTGCATCCGAAATATAAAAGCCCGTATATTTCCGTACTCATGGTCGGCATTGTAGCATTGTTTCTTATCTGGTCAGGTTCTATTTCCATTATTGCAGCAATGTGTGCTTTTTCACAAATGATATGTTATATCATAGGATATATTTCTTATCTGCAGTTGTACAAAAAAGAACCGGATCTGAAAAGACCGTGGAAAGTTCCGGCAGGCAAAGTCGGAGCAGTGCTCAGTATTATTGTGTATCTTGCAATCATGGTACTTGCCGTAGACTGGTCTGCGCTTCCATACAATATTGTTCTTTCTGTTGCATGTGTGGCTTATTATTTTATAGCAGTAAGAAATAAGCCGATTTCTGAAACAGGAATCGAGATTGAAAAAGAAGCAATGCAGCTGACTGAGCCGACAGCTGAAGAGCGAAGAAGACTGGACAGACAGTTTAATGCATGGAAGATCGGTGCGATCGCAGTATTTGTACTTTCCTGTGGTCTGTTTGTCATAAGCATCGTTTTCTGATAAGTGGCTGGCAGAACTAAAATTCTGATAATAAAAAAGGTACCTATTGATTTCGGGTAAGGGAGCAGATATAATGTGGACAGAAACGAAAATATTTTAAAATAACATAAAAACCCGAACCAATGAGGAGGTATATTGTAACAATGAAAATCGGAAATGATATTTATTATGTAGGTGTAAATGATCATCAGGTAGACTTATTTGAGGGACAGTATGATGTTCCGAATGGTATGTCCTATAACTCTTATGTGATCATGGATGAAAAGATCGCAGTTATGGATACCGTAGATGGTAATTTTACAGAAGAATGGCTTGGAAATGTAGCGAAAGTACTTGCTGGTGCAAAGCCGGATTATCTGGTTGTGCAGCATATGGAACCAGACCATGCTGCAAACATTGAAAACTTTGTTAAAGCTTATCCGGAAGTAACTGTTGTAGCAAATACAAAGACATTTACCATGATGGAAAACTTCTTCAGAGGCATGGATCTGGGCGATAAGAAACTGGTAGTAGCTAACGGAGAAATCCTGACACTTGGTAAGCATGTACTGACATTTGTATTTGCTCCGATGGTTCACTGGCCGGAAGTTATGGTTACTTATGACAGCACAGATAAAGTTCTGTTCTCCGCAGACGGATTTGGTAAATTTGGTGCACTTGATGTAGAAGAAGACTGGGACTGCGAAGCTCGTCGTTATTACATCGGTATCGTTGGAAAATATGGTCCGCAGGTTCAGAAACTTCTTAAAGCTGCCGCAACACTGGATATTCAGACAATCTGTCCTCTGCACGGACCGATCCTTACAGAAAATCTGGGACATTATATCGAGAAATATGATATCTGGTCTTCCTATAAAGTAGAGAGTGAGGGTGTTGTGATCGCTTACTCATCCGTATATGGAAATACAAAGAAAGCAGTCGAAGTTCTGGCACAGAAGCTTGAAGAAAAAGGCTGTCCGAAGGTTTCTGTATTTGATCTTGCAAGGGATGACATGGCAGAGGCCGTTGAGGATGCATTCCGCTACGGCAAACTGGTTCTCGCAACCATCACATACAATGCAGATATCTTCCCGTTCATGAAGACATACATTGATCATCTGACAGAGAGAAATTACCAGAACCGTACCATCGGTCTGATCGAGAACGGAAGCTGGGCTCCGAACGCTGCCAAAGTTATGAAAGCAGAATTCGAAAAGAGCAAAAACATCACATGGCTTGATACAACTGTCAAGATCATGTCTTCCTTAAGTGATGAAAACATCAAAGAACTTGATCAGATGGCTGAGGAACTGTGTAAATAAGATTCAGATATGATACAGAATCCCTGTGGGTTATAAAATCCGGAAAATATTCGGAGATTATATCCTGACAGGGATTTTTTAACAAACACTATTGACAAAAATTATCATTTACATTAGGGTTAGTTCATACGTACTTAATGATAAAAAGTATCAATAAACAATGGGAAAGATAAGAGGAAAGCGCATATGACAACATTACGCGAATTACCGATCGGGAAAACTGCGACGATACGCTCTGTCGGGGGAGAGGGCGCACTGAGACAGCATTTTCTGGATATGGGGCTGATTCCGAAGGGTGAAGTGACCATGGTGAAATATGCACCGATGGGAGATCCGATGGAATTGCGTATCCATAGCTATGAACTGACTCTGCGGCTGGCAGATGCAGAGAAGATTGAGATAGAAAATATTCGTGATGCAGTAAAATACACGGAGAGTAAAGCAGCTCAGAAACAGGATGGTTCCATGGGAATTCCGCATCCGGGAATCGGAGAAGGCGGAAAATATCATGTAAAAGAGAATGAACATCCTTTACCGGATAATGAGATACTGACATTTGCTCTTGCGGGAAACCAGAACTGCGGAAAGACTACGCTGTTTAATCAGCTGACCGGTTCCAGCCAGCATGTCGGAAATTTTCCGGGAGTTACTGTAGACAGAAAAGATGGAAATATTCGAGGCAGAAGTAATACTCTGGTGACAGATCTTCCGGGCATTTATTCCATGTCACCGTATTCCAGCGAAGAGATCGTGACGAGGAACTTTGTACTGGATGAGCATCCGAAGGGCATTATCAATATTGTTGATGCGACGAATATAGAGAGAAATCTTTATCTGACGATGCAGCTGATGGAATTGGATATCCCGATGGTCCTGGCACTGAATATGATGGATGAAGTACGGGAAAACGGTGGTTCCATTCTGGTAAACCAGATGGAAGAGATGCTTGGAATCCCGGTCATTCCGATTTCAGCAGCGAAAAATGAGGGAATTGATGAACTGGTACATCATGCGATACATGTGGCAAAGTACCAGGAACCGCCACGCACGATTGATTTTTGTGATGTAAATGAAGACGGTGGAGCAGTCCACCGGTGCCTTCATGCCATCATGCATCTGATCGAGGATCATGCAAAAGCGGCCGGTATACCGGTACGGTTTGCAGCAGCGAAGCTTGCAGAAGGTGATTCCCTGATCATGGAGAGTCTGAAACTGGATCAGAACGAGCAGGAGACACTTGAGCACATCATCAAACAGATGGAAAAGGAACGCGGGCTGGACAGAGCAGCGGCCATTGCTCACATGCGCTTTGATTTTATCGAAAAAGTCTGCGATGAGACGGTCGTGAAGCCAAAAGAGAGTAAAGAACATTTCAGGAGCATGAAAATCGATAAGATTCTTACTGGAAAATATACAGCGATTCCGTGCTTTGTCGGAATTATGGGACTTGTATTTTTCCTGACATTCAGTGTGATCGGCGCATTTCTTCAAAATGTTCTGGACATGGGGATTACGGCACTGGGAGATATCGTGGATCAGTGGATGACGGCAGCTGGTGTGAATGACGTGCTTCATTCGCTGGTTATGGATGGAGTATTTAACGGAGTCGGAAGTGTGTTGAGTTTCCTGCCGGTCATTGTAACATTGTTCTTTTTCCTGTCTCTTCTGGAGGACAGCGGATATATGGCACGAGTTGCTTTTGTGATGGACAAACTGCTTCGAAAGATCGGACTTTCCGGAAGAAGTATCGTACCGATGCTGGTTGGATTCGGCTGTACGGTACCGGGAGTTATGGCGAGCCGCACCCTTCCTTCTGAGCGTGACCGTAAGATGACCATTTTGCTGACACCGTTTATGAGCTGTTCAGCGAAGCTTCCAATTTATGCATTTTTTACAGTGGCATTTTTCCCGAAACATGGAGCTATCGTGATGATCGCATTGTATTTTGGCGGAATCATCATGGGTATTTTGATGGCACTTTTGATGAGAAATACACTGTTCAGCGGTGAAGCAGTGCCGTTTGTTATGGAACTTCCGAATTACCGTATGCCGGGAGCGAAGAATGTAGGACATCTGCTCTGGGATAAGGCAAAAGATTTTCTGCAGAGAGCATTTACAGTCATCTTTATGGCAACACTGGTGATCTGGTTCCTGCAGACATTTAATTCTCATCTGAGCATTGTGACAGATTCTAAGGACAGTATCCTTGCAATGGTAGCAAGTGTGATCGCACCGATCTTTAAGCCAATGGGATATGGTGACTGGAGAATATCTACAGCACTGATTACTGGTTTTATGGCAAAAGAGAGCGTGGTATCAACACTTTCGATTCTGTTCGGAAATACAGTAGCACTGCTTGGAAGTATCACACCACTTTCTGCAATCAGTTTTCTGGCTTTTTGTCTGTTGTATACACCATGTGTGGCTGCAATTGCTTCAATTAAAAGAGAACTTGGTGGAAAATGGGCGATTTTTGTCGTACTGGCACAGTGTGTGATCGCATGGCTGGTTTCTTTTGTCGTTTATCTTGTAGGAGGGCTGTTCTTCTGACAGAATAGGTTTTGAAAGATGGGTTCAGGTGCGATGCCGGCTGACGTTCAGTGCCAGCCCCATTTCTCCAAGAAGAAATACGATGGATGTACCGCCGTAACTGATAAAAGGAAGCGTGATTCCGGTATTTGGGATAGTGTTAGTGACAACGGCAATATTCAGGATAACCTGAATTGCCAGATGACCCATAATCCCGGCAGCGATCATTGCCCCGGATAGTTCCTGACAGTGCATGGAGATGACACAAAGTCTCCAGAGCAGTAAGGCAAAAATGAGAATCAGGATGACTGCGCCAGCCAATCCCATTTCTTCGCAGATAATTGAAAAAATCATATCATTCTGGGCTTCGGGGACGAAGCCCAGTTTTTGTATGCTGTTACCGATGCCTCTGCCAAAAAGACCGCCGCTTCCAATTGCATACAGTCCCTGAATTGTCTGAAACCCTTTCTCATATTTTTCCGGTTCACGCCAGATTGCAAGGCGTTCGAGACGGTAGCTTTCAGCAGCGAGAAAGATGGCAATAAAACCAATTCCGGCTCCGCCCAGTGTTATGAACTGCATATAACGCGGACTGGCGGCGAAGATCAGGATAACACCGATTCCAAGAATGATAATGGCGGTGCTCAGGTTGTTTGAGCCAACAAATCCGACGATAGGCAGGAGCGTCAGCATGGTGCGGCACATGAACCAGAAACCGTCTGTTCGTTTACGGGCTTTTTCAATCTGCCAGGTCAGGAAAAGAATGACAGCAACTTTGGCAAATTCAGAAGGCTGGAAGGAGAGCGGACCAAGATTCAGCCATCGTTTCGAACCGTTGATTTCCTGTCCGAAGAGAAGAACAGCTGTGGACAATAACATAGAGAGCAGGTAAGCAGCCGGTGCAAGGCGGACAAAAAAATGGTAATCAACAGAAGAGACCATATACATGGCGCCCAGTCCGAGCGATGTGGCAAAAAGTTGTTTCTTAAAATAATAGGCAGAGTCGTTAAAACGTACTCTGCCGTTATATTCACTGGCACTGAGAAGGATGATCAGTCCAAAGACAGCCAGAATGAGAACGAGAGTCAGCATGATCGAGTCTGGTTGATGTGAATGATGTTGTTTGTCCTGTGACATGGCAGACTCCGGAAGGCTTTTATTTAAAGGTATAGAGAAAAGAGAAAAATTATGCATGAGGGATTGTAGAAAATAAGCTGTGTGTTATAATTTAGATTATACTAAATGAAGGAGGATACGAAGGATGAAAAAGTTCATAGAAGAATTTAAAGCTTTTGCGCTCCGCGGAAATGTGATGGACATGGCAGTCGGTGTAATTATCGGTGGTGCCTTTTCCGGCATCGTAACATCATTGACCGATAACTTTATCAATCCGATCCTGAATGTTCTGACGGGCGGTGCTACATATTCACTGTCTGATGTTGCAGGATTTGCATCTTCATTTATTTCTGCAGTCGTAAACTTTATCATCATGGCTTTTATTCTTTTCTGTCTGTTGAAGGCAATCAACAAGCTGACAGGTCTGACGAAGAAACCGGAAGAACCGGCAGAACCAGAGACAAAGACTTGTCCGTACTGCCAGAGTGAGATCAGCATTAAGGCAACGAGATGCCCGCACTGCACATCCGTTCTGGAAGAAACAAAGGCAGAATGAAAGTAAAAAAATAAGATTGTGAAAAGCTCTGTACAGTGATTGCACAGAGCTTTTTGAAAATGTATGGAAGATGAGGGAATTTATGTCTCATATAGAAAAACTGGAAAAGCAGCTGTTTGAGATGCAGGATCTGAAATATCGGGATTTTCACAGTAAACTACTGCCTGGAATTGATAAAGAAACGATCATAGGAATCCGGACACCAATCCTCCGGAAATTTACAAAAGAATTTGCAAAGACACCAGAGGCAGAACTTTTTCTGCATGATCTGCCACATCGGTATTACGAAGAAAACAACATACACATGATGATCGTAAGCTGGATCGAAGATTATGAAAAGTGCCTGGAGGAGGTAAAAAGATTTCTGCTATATGTGAATAACTGGGCGACCTGTGACCTTCCGGCACCGAAGTGTTTTGCGAAGCATAAAGAAGAGCTGCTTCCTGAGATTCATTCATGGATCGCGTCAGGAAAAACTTACACGATTCGTTATGGAATTGGAATGTTGATGAGTTTTTATCTGGATGAGGATTTCAGACCGGAATATCTGAAGCTGGCGGCAGACGTGCGCTCAGAAGAATATTATGTAAACATGATGATCGCATGGTATCTGGCAACGGCTCTGGCAAAACAGTGGGACGCAACTATACTGTATATCGAAGAACGCAGACTTCCGGAGTGGGTACATCGCAAGACTATCCAGAAGGCAGTAGAGAGCTACCGGATCACACCGGAGCAAAAAATATATTTGAAAAGTTTGAGATGAAAATCATGAAAGTCGCGTAAAATTTCTTGACTTCAAGCATACTTGAAGTGATAAGCTTTTTACGTTATAGGAAATTACTTCGTAGAGAAAAGTAAATATATTCGTATTGGGAGGAAAAGAATATGTACACTGCATCAAAAGAAAGATACACAGCTATGGAATACAATCGTTGCGGAAACAGCGGTCTGATGCTTCCGAAGGTGTCACTGGGACTGTGGCATAATTTTGGAGATACCGCACATTTTGAAAATATGAGAAAGCTTTGTTTTACAGCTTTTGACAATGGAATCACACAGTTTGACCTGGCGAATAACTATGGTCCGGAGCCGGGAAGTGCAGAGAAAAACTTCGGACGTATTCTGAAAGAAGATTTGGGTGTGTATCGTGACGAGCTGATCATTACAACAAAAGCCGGATATGAGATGTGGGACGGCCCTTATGGAAACTGGGGAAGCCGTAAATACCTCCTTGCCAGCCTGGATCAGAGCCTGAAACGTATGGGGCTTGATTATGTAGATATTTTCTACCATCACAGAATGGATCCGGATACACCGCTGGAAGAGACAATGGGAGCACTGGCAAGTGCTGTGCATAGTGGTAAGGCAATTTATGTCGGACTTTCGAACTATGATGGAGAGACATTGAAGAAAGCGACAGCAATTCTGAAGGAGCTTCGTTGTCCATTTGTAATTAACCAGAACCGTTATTCTATTTTTGACAGAACCGTTGAGAAAAATGGATTGAAAAAGGCAACTGCTGAACTGCAGAAAGGCCTGATCACATTCAGTCCTCTGGCACAGGGACAGCTGACAGACCGTTATCTTCATGGAATCCCGGAAGACAGCCGTATCCGTACCGATGGCAGATTCCTGAAAGAAAGCATTCTTGATGAGCACAGACTGGATCAGATCCGTAAGCTGAACGATCTGGCAGCACAGCGTGGAGAAAAGCTTGCAGACATGGCTCTTGCATGGCTTCTGCAGCAGAAAGAGGTCACCAGTGTACTGATCGGTGCGTCCAAGCCGCAGCAGATTCTGGATAATATAAAAGCAATTTCCAGCGCACCGCTCATCGAAGAAGAGCTGAAACTGATCGATGATATTTCACTGAATTAAGAGAAAATCTGATAAGAGCTATATCAAACAGATGAAGTGCAAAGGGCATCAACAATGGTTGGTGTCTCTTTTTTTGTTTCATGGAGATAAAAGTATGCAGACAGAAGAAATCTTAAGTGCAGGAATTGATATCGGGACATCAACGACTCAGCTGGTATTTAGTAAGATGCTTCTTCAGAATACAGGAGGATTCGGAAAGATACCACAGATCAAAGTGATCTCCAAAGAGGTTATTTATAAGAGCCAGGTTTATTTTACACCATTACTTTCCGGAGAAGTGATTGATGGAAAAAAGGTGGATCGGATCATTAAGCAGGAATACAGAAAAGCCGGAATCAGACCGGAGGATCTTTCCACTGGAGCTGTAATCATAACCGGTGAGACCTCCCGCAAGAAAAATGCGGAGGATGTGGTGGAAGCAATTGCAGATGTAGCCGGAGATTTTGTCATGGCAACTGCCGGAGCGGACCTGGAATCGGTGCTTGCAGGAAAAGGCGCCGGAGCAGCAGATCTGTCATGAAAAACAGAAAAAATTGTTGCCAATCTGGAGATCGGCGACGTATATGCGGATGGCTCAGATTCCGAGAATTTAAATGCTTTGGATCCTGTAGTTTACCTTGATAAGATGAAAACAAATCATGGTATCACCTGTGAGAAGAAGCCAGAGCTGATTACTTTTTCCGTCGGTGTGGCATCCTGCTTTGAAGAAATCGGAGTTCTCGAAGAGCCATCCTCGGAAGAAAAAGCAAAAATGGACAAAGAGTACAACATCTGGAAGATCGGAACCATCATTGCTACGATCATCGCACTTGGAATTTATATTATTCCGGTTATCTTTTAGATATTGAATGGATAATAAGTAAGACATACAGAAAAACTCCTCCGCATACACTGTAAAAACAGTGTCTTCGGGGGATTTTTCTTTGAAAGATTATATCGAAGAGCGTGCAGTGGAGATTGCACATTACATAATAGAAACAAAAGCAACGGTACGTCAGACAGCGAAAAAGTTCGGGATAAGCAAGAGTACGGTACATAAAGATGTGACAGACCGGCTGATTCAGATCAATCCGGTGCTTGCGGGAGAGGCGCGTAAGATTCTGGATGTAAATAAAGAGGAACGACATGTCCGCGGCGGACTGGCTACCAGAGAAAAATACCTGCATATGCACCATTAAATCGTATACAGCGGAATAAAAAAGAAGCAGCTGGATCACAGCTGCTTCAGTACTTCTAAGAGTCTTGCATTATCCTCCGGCATCATGATACAGAAGCGGACAAATTCTCCGTCCAGGCACTGGAAAGAAGAGCAGTCGCGGATCATCAGCCCTTCTTTGATACAGGCTTCAAATACATCTGCAGATGTCAGGCCTTCTTTCTGAATCTTAAGGAGGATAAAGTTTGCATAAGCTGGATAAATCTTAAAGGTTGGAAGATTCTTTAATTCAGTTTCCATCCGGCCGCGTTCACCGAGGATCAGGTCGCGGGTCTTGCGGAAATAGTCATGGTCAAGAAGCATTTTTTCTCCGGCAAATGCACCGAGACTGTTCAAAGACCACGGAGTCTGTTTTTCTCTCATCTTAGCAAGGAATTCCCTGTTTCCTGTGATTCCATAGCCGAGACGCATACCTGGCGCGGCATAAAATTTAGATACACCACGCAGAACCATCAGATTTGTAAATTCTCTGGTCAGTGGAACTGCTGTCACGGCATTAATATCCGGGGCAAATTCTACATAAGTTTCGTCAATCATTACGAAGATATTTTTTTCAGAACAGAATGCGATCAGTTTCCTTAAATCTTCCTGCATGATTGCGGAGGATGTCGGGTTGTTCGGATTACATATAATCAGGAAATCGTAGCCTTTTTCCAGCGTTTTACACAGGTCGTCCACATCCAGTGTGAAATCACGTTCTTCCTGCAGGTGATAATATTCCTGTGTACTTCCTGAGAAAGAAAGTTCTCTGGAATATTCGGAGTATGTTGGGCCGAGAATCAGAGTATGCTTTGGCGCGCGTTCCTGAATCAGCAGAGAGATCAGTTCGCTGGAGCCATTTCCCGGAAGGATAAATTCTGCCGGAATCTGACAGTATGCAGCAATCGTATTTCTGAGGGAAACGTAATCTCTGTCCGGATAAGAAGAGAAAAGATCTACGTTTTCTGCGATAGCTTTTTTGACAGAAGCAGAAAGCCCGAGTGGGTTGACATTTGCTCCGAATTTTACGATATCTTCTTTATTTAAATGATAGTAAGCACAAATTTTTTCTATGTCACTTCCGTGAAAAACCATTTTTGTAGTCATGGGTATACACTCCTTTGGAATCATGGTTTGGAAATCCTATTTTTAATATCTTTATTATAATAAAGCATAAAAGCGATTTTTACAATAGACAAGCGACAGAGATGTGTTATACTAAAAAACATGGATGTTAAAAGACGAAATATTCATTAAGATAAAGATTCATTATTCAACAGAAATATGATTGTGGAAGGTGGGGACAGATATGAGACTGCAGACCGTACAGGATGCATTAAAACAGAAAAATATCAACTATGAATATACAGAAGAAGATAATTGCGGAAGCCTTGATTTTATGTTCCGCGGACTTCGCTTTCATGTGTGGGAATACCACGATGAAGTCTGGGGCGCGGAGACGAATATCTATGAGGCCGGCAGAAGTCAGGACATCGAGGGCGATTACGAGAAAGAGATCGCAGCAGAGATTTTGTCCTGGCCGGATATGATCAATAATTAAACGGGAGACAGGTAATATGAAACTGATGAACATTGCCGATGAAGGCGCAGGGTACAAGTGGCAGCTGTACGATTTATATGATAAAGCGTTTCCGGAGCAGGAAAAGAAGCCGACTCAGGTCATGGAGCGACTGGTTGTTGACGGAAAGATGGAAATGCTTGCAATGGTCGATGAAGATGAATTTGTGGGTCTTGCGATCAATCTGATCGATGCAGAGCAGAACAGAGCACTTCTGGATTATTATGCGATCGCACCGGAGAAACGAAACGGCGGTTATGGAACCCAGGGGCTTAAAGTACTCTTGGAGCGTTTCAAAGGTCATAAATACATCTTTGAGATTGAGACTCAGGATGAGAAGGCCGAAAATGCCGAGGACCGTAAGCGTCGAAAAGCTTTTTATCTTCGAAATGGACTTAATGAGACAGGCCTGTTTGTAAATGTCTATGATACGGATTTTGAGCTTCTTACGCCGGACGGTGAGCTGACTTTCTGGGAATATGTGGATTTCCTCAGAGAAGTCATGTATGAGGAATATGTGGAGATTTTGAGACCGACACTGGTCGCAATGAAAAAGAAATAAAGAACAAAATAAATAATAAAACAAAAGAAATTGAGGACAGGGAACGTGGGAGAGAGTGTGATATTAGTTTATCTGGTAGTATGTTTTTTTGTATTTCTGGCAGGATTTGTGGATTCAATCGCAGGCGGTGGCGGACTGATCTCGCTTCCGGCATATATGATCGCCGGACTGCCGGTACATACCGCAATTGCAACAAATAAAATGAGCAGTTTTATGGGAACTTCTGTTTCTACCTATTATTATATGAAGAAAGGTTTTATGAAATGGAAAATCTGTATTCCGGCGATTATTGGTGCAATCGTCGGTTCCTGGATGGGCTCCCATCTGGCACTGTTGATTTCGGACAGAGTTCTGAAGATTGCCATGTTGATCGTTCTTCCGGTAATCTTATTTTATGTTTTGAGAAGTAAGACACTGAAAGGCGACGCTGAAAATGCAACAGATGTGATCGATGGCATGCTGATTTTTAAATGTGTGATCATTGCTGTTGTGATTGGTGTTTACGATGGTATTTACGGACCGGGAACCGGAACATTCCTGATGCTTCTGTTTACAGGTTTCTGCCATATGACGCTGAATGATGCAGCAGGAACAACAAAAGCGATCAACCTTACAACAAATATTACGGCACTGGTTGTTTTCCTTATTAATGGAAAAGTACTTCTGCCACTCGGAATCGCAGCAGGATGCTGTAATATGGCAGGAAATTATCTTGGAAGCCATAGCTTTACATCGAATGGTCATAAGATCGTGAAACCGGTGATGATCGTCGTAATCGTAATCTTCTTTATTAAAGTAGTGACAGAATTGATCTAAATAATCACATAAGTCTGAAATGACATGTCAAAAGTCAGGGTTTAATAGCCCTGGCTTTTGATGTATTCGTAGGTTCGCTGACAGTTGTTCTGATCAATATAAGTGAAATATTTTTTGCGCATTTCTGCATATTTATCTTTTTCGTGAAATCCGTTTTCTGCATATTCTTTGATCAGACGGATGAGGTCTTCCTGTTCTGTGCAGCGGTCACCCCAGAGATCCAGGGTCATATCAATATAACTTCCATTGGTTTCATTATACTGCTCAAGATCAAACTGATAAAACAAAACAGGTTTTCCCTGATAATAAACATCCCAGCAGGCGCTTGAGTAATCCGTGATGATCATAGAACACCGCATAAGAAGCTGGTTCAAAGGCATGGAATCAAAGGAATACAGCTCGATCTGAGAATCTTCAGAATGGAAGGTGCTGATAAATTCCTGTAGTTTCGGATGAATATAAAACAACAGTTTCAGATCGTGCTCCTTCAGATAGTCCTGGAGTTCCTGATTGCTCAGAAGAGAAGCATAATGCTGATAGTAACTGCTCTGCTGGAAGATTTCATCATTTTGTCCTTCCAGCCAGGAGCGCCAGGTCGGCATAAGCAGGATGACCGGGTGTTTCGGATCGGAAGTATCCTTAAGTCCATCCCAGCGGGTAAATCCAAGGATTGGAGCCCTTTCAGGCGGATATCCGAAGTTTTCTGTGATGATCTTTTGTTCTGCAGATGAGGTAGTGACAAAATAGGTCACAGGGCTGGAACCCTTTGCACCAAAAAGATGATCTACTTTTTTCATTGCGGTAACACCATGCTGCAGAAAAAGAAGCTTCTGTCGATTCATTTCTCTGGTAACAGGATTTGGCATTGGTTTCCATGCATAGGCATGATAGCGTGCATCCGGTGAAATATACAGGTCAGCACAGAGCAGATACAGGATATGGCGAAAACTTAGAAAGGGGATAATATTCTCTTTATATTTCTGCATATATTCCCATTGCGGGGAAAATTGATCGAGGATAAAGTAGACGTTTTTTTTCTGATTTTTCATACAGTATTCAAAAAAATAGAAACCATTTTCCTGGGCTGTGATACAGAATTTCTCATATACAAGCCAGATGTGATTCTTCCGGATAAAGCGGCCAAAAAGCTTATAAATGCCAAAAGCACTCAGCTCTTTAAGACGGTGGGAAAGTGTATCATACTTCTGCCAGTGACGGCAGCGAATGAGCAGCTTATGCGCGGAGCCTCCCATTGGGAAGTAAAGGAAATCTTTTTGGTGTACATAGTGACGCCCAAACAGAAGAGAAAGACGGACTCGGCTGCTGAGTGTCAGGGCATAAACCGTTCCTGAAACGGTATTTCGGAGCAGAAGTTCCCAGTCTCCTTCATTCTCTTCCAGAAGGGAAATGTCTATGGAATAGAGCAGAGTACCGGCGGAAGACTGCAGTACAGGGATGTCATGGGTATAATTGAGCCAGGTGTTACAAAAATGAACACTGGCCTGAATTTCGGAAACTGATCCGGAATATTTTATAAAAACAAGAATATGATTCCGCTGAATTTTAATTTTGGTGATAGAAAGCTGATTTTCCATGAAAAGCTCCTTCTTGATTTAATAAGAAAATTATACAGAACGTGTACTTCATTTTCAAGAGGCGATCTGTCGGGGTTGATTGACAAAGTCTGAGGTTCTGCGATAGAATAAGCAGGAATACATGCAGGAACAGGAGAATACTGAATGGAACAAACCTGTAAATTTACGAAAAAGAATACATTGGCAGTGAAGGGAATCGCAATTTGCTTCCTGCTTTTTTATCATAGTTTTTCCAGTATCTTGAGAATGGGTGGAGCAGAGGTAAGTTTCTGGCCGCTTTCTCAGGAAATGGCAATTCAGATCGGCCGTTGGATGGTACAGTGTGTGGGAATGTTTGCATTTCTGTCCGTATATGGTCTGACACTTTCGATGAAAACAAAATATCCGGAATATGACTTTGACGGGCATACAGCAACGCTGTTTGTACTGAAACGTTATGTGAAACTTGTACTTACGTTCCTGCTCCCGTTTTTCTTCTGCACAGGAGTGACTTTCCTTACAGATACTTCGCGGTATGGAGGAAGCCTGTGGGAAAACATCATCAGTGTAGTTATGGACTTCTTTGGAGTCGGACATCTTTTTGGAACACAGATGCTGGTAAACACCTGGTGGTTTCTCAGTCTTGAGATCCTGCTGATTGTATTTATGCCGTTTGTACTCCGCTTTTATAAAAAATACAGCTGGCTGATCGTGATCATGTTTCTTCTGCCGGGAAGTTTTTTGATTGAAAAACATGTACATCTGACAAAATATCTTTTTGTAGTTCCGTTTGCGGTGTGCTTTGCAGATCAGCATGTACTGGAAAGATTAAAAGAATATAAAATAGTAAAAAATCGGATATTCAATAAACTCCTGAAGTTTATTATCAGCACAGTCATGATTCTGGCAATGCTGAAAGTCTGGGATACGGAGTGGGGAATTGAGCGTTTCGAATTTATGCTGAATGGATTGCTTCCGGTATTTTTTATTTACTGGGCATATGAGTTCATGCTGGATATACCGGTTATCCGTCAGATTCTGGAGTTCCTGGGGAAACATTCGGCGAATGTTTTCTATATACATACATTTATCAGAGGACTGTGGCTGAAAAAGTTTACATATTCTTTTGGAAGTGCAGCATTGATATGGCTGTTCCTCATGGGCAGCAGCCTGCTGATCTCTATTGTACTTGAGGCGGTAAAAAAGGTTATTCGATATGACCGTATTTCAGGAAAAGTTACAGAATGGATCATTGGATGGGCTGACAGGACTTTATAGAAAAATACTTCATAATATATAAAAAATGCAGTACCAGATGCGGGGGCGATACCCTTTGCAAATGGTGCTGCACTTTTATTTTACAGGAAATTACTTTAGCAGAATCTTTTTTTGATCTCTTCACAGATATGACGACTGTGCTGGTTGTCCTTAAACTGCAAATATTCTTTTCGTTTTTCTTCGTATTCTGGTTTCATTTTGAAATCATTCCGGACACATTCTTCCAGATGATCGAGGAGCTGCTGTTCGGTGTCAGCTCTGTCACCGAAGAGTTCTGTGTACATATCCAGGTAACTGCCGTGGGCTTCATTATATTTATCAAGGTCAAACTGATAGAAAAGGATCGGTTTATCCTGATACAGAATATCCCAGGAAACGCTGGAATAATCCGTGATCAGCATACGGCATTTCATCAGCATCTCGTTGACAGCGACTTCTCCGAAAGAGATCAGATGAATACGTTTGTTGACTGCTTTGAAATTTTCGGAGTATTCCTGGAATTTGGCATGCAGATAAAAATTAACCTGCAGGTCGTATTTTTCCAGAATGTCACTGAAACGTCTGGAATTCAGAAGCCCCATATAATGTTTGAAGTAATCGCTTTCTTCAAAATCCTTGTCCGGAACGGAATCCAGCCAGTTTCGCCAAGTTGGCATGATCATGATTTCACGGGTTCCCTGAGAGGTATCGTGAAGGACATCCCAGCGTGGAAGGCCGGTATTGATGACTTCGTCAGGTTCATAACCGAAATTATCTACGATCGTCTGCTTTTCGGCATTGGTAGAAACAACAAACAGGTCACATTCGCCGCGAAGTCCTTTGCCATAGAAATTGTCTACTTTCTTGAGGGCAATTACTCCGTGCTGCAGGAAGACAAATTTCTTTACGCGCAGATAACGGTTAAAAATACTGTGGCGGCATACCATTGCATACGTATGGTATCTTGAGTCGGAGCTGACGATCAGATCAGCAGCCTGGGTGTAGATCATGTGCCGCACAGTCATAAAATCAATGACGTGATCCTTATAAGGATCTACTTTATAATGATCCGGGGAATCTTTGGATATTATATAGTAGATTTTTTTATTGAGATATGCTTCTTCGTTCTCATCCATGCAGTGTTTGAAGAAGTAGTATCCGTTGTCCTGCGCCATGGAAGAAAACTTCTCACTGACCAGACAGATGTGTTTCTTTTTCCAGTATGGTTTGGCAATACGGTAAAGAAAGATTGCAAGGAGTTCTTTAAACACGATATCGAGACCGTCATACTGATCTTTCTTACGATATACAAAAGCAAGTGCTTTACTTCCTGTATAATAAGGATAGAAGAAAAATCCGTTGTCTGTCTTGTAGGAACCATTGTACAGAAATTTCTGGAACATTCGCTGTTTTGTATCCATGGAGATCGTGAGGCGGTTGGTTTTACCTGTTGCAGGATCTTTGAGGATGACAAAGACATCCCAGTAAAGGCTCTTGCAGTCGATCTTGTGCAGATCCAGAGAAATTTTTATGCGGAGAAGATTTCCCTTCTGCGTGGAACGAATCGTAGTAAAATCATAAACCGCTGCATCAGCCGCGAGCTTGTTGCGGAAGAACAGGCTGGTTTTCATATATTCAAGGCTGCCCTTTTCGAGGTCATAACAGATCTTAAGGATTCCACCGTGCATACTCAGGCTGCGCAGGGAACAGGCATGTGTCTGACGGATCAGGTAGTTGCCGCTGCAAAGGTATAATTTAAGAAAGTTACCGGCATCAGCAGAAAGAAATCCGAGATATTCAGCCGGATCTGCGGAAGGATCTTCCTCGAAATAGATTCCGTCGATAAAAACCTTTCTGTTATTATAAGGAAGGAAAGTACCGTCGCTGTCGTTGAGGGTATATAATTCAACGGAATGATCTGCGGTACATTCTGCGTAGATCTGGTATTCTTTACTTTTCTTAAATTCGATCCGTTCCCTCGCCGGTGTCAGGTCAAGAGTGAAACCGGAAATATCTGTTGTAACCGGCAGATAAAAATATTCAGATGAATCCGTATTTTTTGCAATAAAAGAAACACTGCTGTAGTTTTCAGGGGAAAAGTCCTTAAAAGAAAGTACAGCATGAAGCAGGGAAACAGCTTTTACTTTTATAGATAAACATCCCTGAACTTTATCAAAAGCAGGAGATGTTTCTGTATGTTCTGTATGGGATATTGTTGCCATAAGTCCTCC
>CAVBPN010000097.1:0-5974 GCA_963597235.1 bacterium | reverse complement strand
ATACAGAGGTAACGAACGTGCCGACAAACGTGTAGAAGAAATTTATAACAGACACCAGCAGGCATTTCATGACAGAGAAAAACACAGGGATGATGCAAGAATCCTTATCCTTCCGGAATTTGTGCCATGTCAGAAATTCCTTTCCGAGACACAGATAGCATTTGTGATCTTTCCGTCAAATCGTGGTGGTTATTGTATCCAGCCGCAGAAAAAAGAATACTCCATGAATTACAAATGCAGTTTCCCACCGGAATGGCTTGGACTTGAAAACGAAGAACTTCAAGCTGTGACTGGACTGAAAACAGCAGGTTTCTGCCATAAAGGAGGCTTCCTTATGACGACCGGTGAACTTTCGGATGCAGTACAGGCATGTAAGATCAGTATGGAGCAGTTTCAGGAGAAACCTGTAATCGTAAGCTTTGGAGGAAGAACGGAATACGATGAACTTCTTTTTCAGCTTCCGAAACTTCAGGCAGTCAGGATCATTCATATGGAATTTCCGGAACTGCCGGAACTTGAAATTCAGGTAATTTATGGCGAAGTGCTCATGGAGAAGCAGGAATGGAAGAGCCTGG
Organism: bacterium; assembly: GCA_963597235.1. Taxonomy (GTDB): domain Bacteria; phylum Bacillota; class Clostridia; order Lachnospirales; family Lachnospiraceae; genus Blautia_A. The sequence continues at coordinate 5,399 of CAVBPN010000097.1, read as the reverse complement.
TCAAAGACCAGGTCAGAAAGATTTTGAAATATAAACCGGAGGCGGTCTTTGTCGGAGAAAATTTTTTTGCAGCATATCCAATCGTACATGCACTGCGAAAGAAACATATCCCGGTACTGACTCTGGCAGAAAAAGAAGGTCAGAAGCTGATCGTTCGTATTCCGTCCGGATCGTGATAAGATAAAATCAGAAATATTCCTTATTAATATAGAAGAAACAGAGGAGCATGGAAAGATGGAGAAAAAATGGTGGAAAGAAAGCGTTGTATATCAGATTTACCCGAAAAGTTTTAACGACAGTAATGGAGATGGTATTGGTGATATCAGAGGAATCATACAGAAACTTGATTATCTGAAAGAACTTGGTGTAAATGTGTTATGGATATCTCCAATGCTTGAGTCTCCGCAGGATGACAACGGTTACGATATTTCCGATTATCAGAAGATATACAAAGACTACGGAACAATGGAAGATTACGAAGAACTGCTTGCCGAGGCACACAAACGCGGCATCAGGATTCTGATGGATCTCGTAGTCAATCACACTTCCGATGAGCATAACTGGTTCATTGAAAGCCGTAAATCAAAAGACAATCCATATCGTGACTATTATATCTGGCGAGATCCGGTTAATGGAAAAGAACCAAACAACTGGGGCGGTGTATTCGGCGGTTCTGCATGGGAATATGATGCAAAGACCCAGATGTATTACCTGCATTTGTTTTCAAAGAAGCAGCCAGATCTTAACTGGGAAAATGAAAAAGTCCGCCAGGAAGTTTATGATATGATGAATTTCTGGTGTGAAAAAGGAATCGACGGCTTCCGTATGGATGTGATCAGTATGACCTCAAAAGATCAGGCATTTCCGAATGGAGAAGTGCATAATGGTCTGTATGGTGATTTTAATCCATATTGCGTACATGGTCCGAGAATTCACGAATTTCTTAAGGAAATGAATCGCGAAGTCCTTTCGAAATATGATGTCATGACAGTCGGTGAGACTTCGGGGGTGACAATTGAAGAGGCACAGAAGTATGCCGGTAAGGACAGAAATGAGTTGAATATGGTATTCCAGTTTGAACATGTCGAAGATGCCTGTGGCGATTATGGAAAATGGACAACGGCCAAATTTGATTTTAAAGATTTTAAACGTATTATGATCAAATGGCAGGAAGAACTCCAGGGAAAAGCATGGAACAGTCTGTTTCTTGGAAATCATGACCAGCCGAGAAGTGTCAGCCGATTCGGGAATGATAATCCGGCATACAGAGAGACTTCGGCCAAAATGCTGGCAACCTGTCTGCATATGATGCAGGGTACCCCATATGTATATCAGGGTGAAGAACTTGGAATGACCAATGTGTATTTTGACAAATTAGAAGATTATCGTGATATTGAAAGTCTTAATATATATAAAGAACTGACAGAAAACGGAATCATGACTCCGGAATACATGATGAAATGTCTGATGCTTCGAAGCCGTGACAATGCGAGAACTCCGATGCAGTGGGATGCTTCTGCACAGGCCGGATTTACAGATGGTGAGCCGTGGATCAGAGTAAATCCGAATTACAAAGAAATCAATGCGGCACAGCAGCAGGAAGATCCGAATTCCATTTTCCATTACTATCAGAAACTGATTCGTCTGCGCAAAGAAAAAGAAATTATCGTTTATGGTAAATTTGAATCGCTTTATCGTGACGATAACCAGGTCTTTGCTTACACAAGAACACTGGATCAGGAAAAGCTTTTGACTATCTGCAATTTCAGTGACAAAGATGCGGAAGTAGAAGTACCGGAAGAATTCAGAGGTGCAGAGTGCCTGATCACAAACCTTGGAAGAAAGGCATTTGAAGGAAAACTTGTCCTGAAACCGTACGAGGTATTTGTGCTGGACAAATGAAAAAACAGTAAAAGTTCATAGAAAATTCGCAGAATGTTCACAATTAAATTAGCACTCACCTCTTTACAGTGCTAATGACATGTGTTATAGTACCAGTATAACAAAGATAACCCAAAGGGTACGGAAAGAGATTTCAGTATCCTTTTCCTACGATATAGAGGAGGAAAGCCTATGAACATCAGTAAATTTACACAGAAGTCCGTACAGGCTGTTCAGGAGCTTGAGAAGGTTGCCTATGAGTATGGTAACCAGGAAGTAGAGCAGGAGCATCTTCTGTATGCGCTGCTGACACAGGAAGACAGCCTGATTCTCAAGCTGATTGAGAAGATGGAGATCAATAAAGATTATTTTATCGACGTAGTAAAGAAAGCCCTGGATGCGAAGGTTAAGGTATCCGGCGGTGACCTGAGATTTGGTCAGTATCTGAATAAATCTCTTGTAAATGCAGAGAACGAAGCGAAGGCAATGGGAGACGAATATGTTTCCGTTGAGCACCTGTTTCTGTCCCTGCTGACACAGCCGAGCCCGAGCATGAAGAAAATCTTCAATGAATTCGGTATCACCAGAGAAAGATTTCTTCAGGCACTTTCTACCGTGAGAGGAAACCAGAGAGTTGTCAGCGACAACCCGGAAGCAACTTACGATACCCTGAATAAATACGGAGAGGATCTTGTCGAAAAGGCAAAGAACCAGAAACTGGATCCGGTCATCGGACGTGATGCAGAGATTCGGAACATTGTCCGTATTCTTTCCCGTAAGACCAAGAACAACCCGGTACTGATCGGTGAGCCTGGTGTCGGTAAGACAGCAGCGATCGAAGGACTGGCACAGCGTATCGTTGCCGGTGATGTTCCAGAAGGACTTAAGAATAAGAAGATTTTTGCTCTGGATATGGGCGCACTGGTCGCAGGTGCGAAATATCGTGGCGAGTTTGAGGAACGTCTGAAAGCCGTCCTTGAAGAAGTGAAGAAGAGCGAGGGAGAGATCATCCTCTTTATCGATGAACTTCATCTGATCGTCGGAGCAGGTAAGACAGACGGAGCCATGGATGCGGGCAATATGCTGAAACCTATGCTTGCCAGAGGTGAACTGCACTGTATTGGTGCTACCACACTGGACGAGTACCGTCAGTACATTGAGAAAGATGCCGCACTGGCACGTCGTTTCCAGCCGGTTATGGTGGATGAGCCGACTGTAGAAGATACTATTTCCATCCTTCGTGGACTGAAAGAAAGATACGAAGTTTTTCATGGCGTTAAGATTACAGACAGTGCACTGGTAGCAGCTGCAACACTTTCTCACAGATACATTACAGACAGATTTCTGCCGGACAAAGCTATCGATCTGGTCGATGAATCCTGTGCCCTGATCAAGACCGAACTGGATTCCATGCCGACTGAGCTGGATGAACAGAGACGTAAGATCATGCAGCTGGAGATTGAGGAATCTGCCCTTAAAAAAGAAACAGACAATCTGAGCAGGGAACGTCTTGCAGAGCTGCAGAAAGAACTTGCAGAGATGCGTGATACCTTCAATACCCAGAAAGCTCAGTGGGACAATGAAAAACATTCCGTGGAGAAGCTCCAGAAATTACGTGAGCAGATTGAGGATATCAATAAACAGATCCAGAAAGCAAAACAGAACTACGATCTGGAAAAGGCTGCTGAACTGCAGTATGGTGAACTTCCGAAACTTCAGCAGCAGCTTGAGATCGAAGAGAAACAGGTTAAAGAAAGCGACCGCAGTCTGGTACATGAAGCTGTTACCGATGATGAGATCGCAAGGATCATTTCCCGGTGGACCGGCATTCCTGTAACGAAACTGACTGAAGGGGAGAGAACCAAACTTCTCGGTCTGGAAGATGAACTTCATAAACGTGTGATCGGACAGGATGAAGGTGTACGTCTTGTTACAGATGCAATCCTTCGTTCAAAAGCGGGAATCAAAGACCCGACCAAACCAATCGGTTCTTTCCTGTTCCTTGGACCTACCGGTGTTGGTAAGACCGAACTTGCCAAGACTCTGGCGGCAACACTGTTTGATGACGAGCAGAATATGGTACGAATCGATATGAGTGAGTACATGGAGAAATATTCAGTATCCCGTCTGATCGGAGCACCTCCGGGATATGTTGGATACGAAGAAGGCGGTCAGCTCACAGAGGCTGTTCGTCGTAAACCATACAGTGTAGTCCTGTTTGATGAGATCGAGAAAGCACATCCGGATGTATTCAATGTACTTCTGCAGGTTCTGGACGATGGTCGTATCACTGACTCTCAGGGCAGAACCGTAGACTTCAAGAATACGATCCTGATCATGACTTCCAATATCGGTTCTCCGTATCTTCTTGATGGCATTGACGAGAACGGTGAGATTAAACCGGAAGCTCAGGAACAGGTTATGAATGACCTGCGTGGACACTTCCGTCCGGAATTCCTGAACCGTCTGGATGAGATTATCATGTTCAAGCCATTGACAAAAGAGAATATTGGCGGCATAGTAGACCTTATGGTACGTGAACTCAGTGACCGTCTGGCAGACCAGGAACTTTCTCTAGAGCTGACCGATGCAGCAAGGACTCAGGTGATCGAGAACGGATATGATCCGGTATACGGTGCACGTCCGCTGAAACGTTATCTGCAGAACTATGTGGAGACACTGGCTGCCAAGAAGATCCTTTCCGGTGACGTTCATGCAGGTGATACGCTTGTATTGGATGTAAAGGATGGCGAGTTCGTGATCAATACGAAATAAATTGCTGCTGTGTGAGAAGTACTCAGCGGCAGGATACCACAGGAGGTAAACAATGATACCAAAAGACCCGGTAATGCTGTTGAGTTACGTCAACACACAGCTCAGAGATTTTTATTCCTCTCTGGATGCTTTTTGCGAAGACAAAGAAGTGGATAGAGAAGAAGTGGTGGAGAAACTTGCGTCGATCGATTATGAATACGACGCGGAGAAAAATCAGTTTTTATAATTTATTTAAAGGATTCCCGGTGATGATGGGATAAGTAAAAGAAGGCTTAGACTGGAGTTTTTCTTTTATTCTGCCATCCATCACCGTACTCTATATGGGGTAGTGTGGTGGAGGGGCGGGCGAGCATGGCCGAGATTCCACCGTGTCGACTAATAAGAGGATAGCTCAGCGCGAAGCGCGGTCCGAGGAGTGACACCCCACCGTGAGCTAATAAATAAAAAAGAAGGATAAACTTACTCCATCAATTTAAAAGCTAGAAATATAATATATTAATAGCACTAGAATCATTTAAACGATTCAAAAATTTGATAATATGAAATACCAGCTGAGACAATACCAGACTCCCAAACAGGAAACATCTGCAGGAATTTATGGTAATACTTAGTCTCTCAGCAGGCTGCGTTATGAAGAAAAAGTGCATTGTCTGAACCGTAAGGTGGGTTATGCACTTTTTCTTCATGTATTTAGCAGAATGAAGAGAGACATAGTATTATCAAATTCCGAAGCCGTTTCCGTG
>CAVBPN010000096.1:21087-21516 GCA_963597235.1 bacterium | reverse complement strand
TTTAATCTGCGGCAAAGCTGCCGTAGGTGGGAACTATAATTCGACGCGTGACAATCTCCATTCCAGGAGCGTTTTCTGATTAATATCATAATCTTTGAGGATATCTGCATATTCAGTGGAGTGTTTCTGGGATATTATCATCCGCTTGCAGGCAGTATCTTTGAAATAATCGGAGGGTTGTTGAATCTCTGTTTCTTTATACTGTTGCTGGTATATGCGAAGAAGAATAAAAAGAAGTAAAAATTTTCAGCAGGAGATGACAGCATGAACTTCGATACATATAAAATCAATGATGAACTGTTAGAAATTTATAGTGACAGTGAAGATAGCTTCAGCGTTGGCAGAATTTTGTCAAAAAGCAAGGACAGTATTCTGTTCAGGGCTTATGATGCACAGGGAAAGAACGATGGGTTACACTTTATAAAAAGC
>CAVBPN010000096.1:8085-21077 GCA_963597235.1 bacterium | reverse complement strand
GCTGGTATATGCGAAGAAGAATAAAAAGAAGTAAAAATTTTCAGCAGGAGATGAAAGTCAGAACCGGGATTCGGAAGAGTCCCGGTTTTTGTAGATATAAGTTTATAAAAAGTTTCGTTGACTGTATAGAGAAACTTTGATAAGATTAGAACATAAAGAGCTGAAAAGAAAAGGGTGATACAGAAAAACTATTTATCCATACAGAAGATAAAACTTTCTGGATGAAACAGAAAGTAAGAGATACATTCCGATAATTCCTTTAAGAAACAGGATTCAGAGAAGAGGAAAGACTACGTGAAAGAACAAAATCTGAAACTATGTAAAACTAATAATACGAATGGAGGACGTTATCGAAATGGAAAATATACCTACAACCCCGGACAATGAACTGGAACAGCGCTACATAAGATACGAGAGTGTGATAAAAGAACTTACGATTATGAATGACATCTTTATGAGAAATGTGTTCAAGAAGCGTGAATGCGTAGAGCATGTCCTGCGTATTATAATGAAAATGAAAGATCTGCAGATATTGGATTACACAGTCCAGAAAGATTATAAGAATCTGCAGGGAAGGTCTGCAATTCTTGATTGTGTGGCGAAAGATGATGCAAATAATCAATACAATGTAGAAATCCAGCAGGATACAGAAGGTGCATCACCGAAAAGAGCAAGATATCACAGCGGATTACTGGATATGAATACCCTAAATCCAGGGCAGGATTTTGAGGAACTGCCAGACAGTTATGTGATCTTTATTACGAAAGATGATGTGCCGGGAAATGGACTGCCGATTTATCATGCAGATCGAGTGATCGAAGAAACAGGAGGAATGTTTGGGGACGGTTCGCATATTATATATGTAAATTCTTCAATTCAGGACGAGGACACAGCTCTGGGACGATTGATGCATGATTTGCATTGTAAGAATGCGGATGAAATGTATAGTGAGGTTTTTGCACAGCGGGTATCAGAATTAAAAGAGACGGAGAAGGAGGAAAATGTTGGTATGTGCGATGCGTTAGAAGAACTTATTCAGGAAGAAAATGAAAAAGAATGTAAAAGAGAAAGAAAAAGGACAGCAAAGGCCCTTAACCAGGAAGGGATGGCTATAGAGAAAATCGCTCAGATTCTCAGTGAAGCGGAAGATACAGTGAAAGAGTGGTTGGCAGAAGAATAGGAAGAAGTGCCGGGATTCGAGAGAGTCCCGGTATTTATTTGGAAGAATCTGGTATTTTTTGAAAAACGGGCATCTTATTGAGAAAAAAAGTATAGTAACGCGCTAAAAAAGTTAGTCATACTTAATAGCTATTAATGACAGTCCAAAATGATACATGCTATAATCATACTATCGGAGCGGAGCACGCTCCGAAAAAAATCTATATGAGTTAGTTTTGTGAAACCATATTTCAATGGCCATGAAATATCAGTTAGTAATTTCAAAACGAGGAGGAAAAGGAAAATGCTGAATTCAAAGATGAAACGCAGTATGGCGTGGATCATGACGGCAGCGGTTGTTATGTCAGCAGCACCGGTATCAGCGGCAGACTTCTCATCTGAAGAAGTGACCGCAGAGGCAGCAGAAAGTAAAGACATTGCAGTATCTGAAGAAAATACAGATGCGGTGGATGAAAGTACAGAGGAAGATTTTGCTTCTGTAGATATGGCAGAAGATGATGCAGATTCTGCGGATGTGGCAGTTGAAGAAGAAAGTACAGATGACGCCGGAGAAGCATTCGTAAGCGATGGAAGCGAAGCAGAAAACGCTGAGACAGAGGATGGTGTAGACGACGGAACCATGACAGTGGAGGAACTGAAAGAAGCATTTGCAGCAGGAGATGCAAATGCTGAAGATGATGCTCCATGGAGCAGTGTGGATTCTTTGCCGGCAGGAACTTATGAAAATGTAACAGCCAATTTATATGTACCAGGTGCACAGAATAAAATTTTAGGAGTAAATGCTTACCTTAATAATCCCGCTGATCCGACAGGAATGAGTGGCGTTTTTGGAACACCTACCGCACCAATGTATAACGAAGCTTCCATGGTGGTAAATGAAAATAGAAAAATCACCTTAACAATTGAACTGAAAAATCAGGTATTTGAGCTTTTGCAGGTTAAAGATGGAAAAAATATTCATGTCAAAGAAGTAGAAAGAAGTGATACCTGGGCGTATGATAATGTTGATAAGGTTGACATGGGTGATGGTACTTTTAAAGGACGAATTACAAAAATTGTTTTTGAATTAGATGATTTTAGCGGTTTATATACCCTTGGTGATTGCGTAGAATTTGGAATTATATTATATGATGAACAAAATCCAGATAAGGATGTCAAATGGTATGTACCGTTAAATCTTGCAGTAGATTTTGAAGAACAGAAACCAGACGTAAATATTTCAAATAAAGCATTTTTTAATGACGATGCAAAAGTTGGAATCGCTGCCCGTGGACGTGATATGGATAAAGTAACTGCTGACATACGGGAAATAACTTCTGGCGAAGAATTCGAAAAGGTCGATGCATATATGAAAGAAAATTGTGCAAAAGATCCTGAGTATAAATTATACTATTTTTCGCTTAATAGAACTGATGGTAAAGATATTTCTGAATCTAAAATAAAATACAATTTTTTCACAAGTGTATTTCATGATATTAGTGTTGATTTTGCACAAGTTTATCAGTGGCAAAATGATTCTCTGAGTGAAATGAAAAGAGAAGGAAATACCACTAGGGAATATTGGAATGGTCAGGATGGAGATATCTGGGAATCTGTAGTTTTATACAACGGATTAAAGTATGGGTATGTTGTGATTTGTAATCAGGAATCAGTAGTTAAAAATAAGAGAACTTATACAGATGAAACAACAGGGATTTCCGTTGTATATCATGGACATAATAATAGCGATAAATGCAATGATACAACGTTGGCTACAGATGTAGCTTTTACAGTACGAAAAGATGATATGGCTAATTCAGAGGAATTGAAGAATGTAATTCTTGAATTGGGACAGTCTTCTTTTAAACAGTTAAAAATTGAAGAAGGCTACAAAATGGCGTTGTATAGAAAATCCGCTGATGAAAAAACTTTGGGAACAAAAACAAAAGTTACTTACATGGATTTTCTACTTCCTAAAGATTTAATTGAAGGTAAAGACATTTACAAAGTTGTTTACGACAAAGAAAGTAAACAGTATGTATCCGCTGAAAAAATGAATATGACAGATGAGAATAACAGCGTAAAAATTACTGGAGTCGATGCAACATTAAGTTTGGTTCAGCAGACAAAGCAGATGCAGTTATATTATTCTGCTATTGATGAAAATTATATCGGAAGTAGATCTCAAAGTCAGTGTCAGTTCTTTGTTTTGGTGGGAGAAGGTGCCGCAGCTGATAAACCATCTGTACCAACCTCTGCATTTACTTATGATGCTACTGAAAAAGTAGTTGTTCCTGAAAGCAAATATTATACAGTAGAGGGAACCTCAGCTGCTAAACTCCCAGGTTCCTACAAAGTAACCGTTACCTTAAAAGACGGCTACGCCTGGACCGACGGAACTACCGATCCAATCGAGTTCACCTGGAACATTAAAGCACTCCAGACTGCGAAACCTGTTGCGGTCAGTGGTCTTACTTATAATGGTCAGAACCAGACAGGTGTAAAAGCCGGCACAGGTTACAACCTTGCAGGTACATACACTGCGAAGAATGTTGGCTCTTATAAAGCGAAAGTTCTTCTTGCTGAAGGCTATGAATGGTCAGATGGCACCACAGATCCGCTGACACTTACCTGGAGCATCAGTAAAGCAGACCAGACAGTAAATACAAAAGTAGCCACAAAGAGCTACAAATTTACATCCCTCAAAAAGAAAGCAGCTTCCTTTACGATCGGAGCATCCGGACAGGGAACAGTTACCTACAAAGTAGTTAAGACACCATCCAAGGCTTCCAAGTACATCACCGTTGATAAGAATGGTAAAGTAACACTTAAGAAAGGTGCGAAGGTTGGTACTTACACCATCAGTGCAATTGCAGCCGGAAACGAGAACTACAATGCAGGAAGCAAAGATGTGACCATCAAAGTCAATAAACTGACCCAGAAGATCACAGCAAAAGTTTCCAAGAAGACAGTAAAAGCATCTTCCGTTAAGAAGAAAGCTAAAACTTTCAACATCGGTGCAAAATCAAAGACTACCGTTTCCTACAAAGTAGTCAAAACACCGGACAAAGCAAAGAAATATATTTCCGTAAACAAAAAAGGCAAAGTAACGATCAGGAAAAAAGCTCCGAAAGGAACTTATGAGATCAAAGTTACCGCAAAAGCAAACGGAACCTATAACACAGCAGCCAGAACAATCAAAGTTGTTGTAAAATAAAAACTGCAAGGAACAGCAGTAAATAAAAACAGACCACAGTTAAAACACAGATAATCATAATATAGTACAGACACAGAAAATCCATGATCGGACAGAAAGCTTAAGTAAAATCTTGAATCTGTTCCGGTCATGGATTTTTTATTTCTATACTCTTATTGAGAAAAAAACACTAATAAAACTGCGAAAAAGTTAGCCGCACTTAATAGCTATTAATGACATACAAAAAGCACTCATGCTATAATGTGAGTTAGTTAAAGGTAACCATTTGCTGCTAATTGTGAATAGCAACAGAACGAGGAAATGAAAAGAGGAGATTATGAAATTCAAATGGAAGAAAATGTCTGCAATCATGCTGGCGATGTCACTGATGCTTGCAGACATACCTGCAGCTTTTACGGTGCAGGCAGCAGAAACAGAAGCGAATGCAGCAGGGCAGGAGGAATCAACTTCGGAGACAGCACCGGCAGAACCGAAACAGAATCCGGAAGCACCGCAGCCAACAGCAACACCGGTTCCGGAAGCTCCGGCGGCAGATGCGACAGTGACTCCGTCCCAGGGAAATACAGGAAATGAAAACACCGATGGTCAGAATTCCGGAGAACAAAGTACAGACAACCAGAATCCGGACAGTCAGACAACGGAAAACGGATCATCTTCTGAAACATCCGAAAATCAGAATACATCTAAGAATCAGAATGATTCCCAAAATCAGGAGACAGCGAAATCTCAAAAAGATTCTAAAGACCAAAATGCCTCAAAAGATCAGAAAGAAGCAACCCCATCGACAGAAGAAGCAGCATGGGAGAGCATCCTTGCCGCAGGCGGCAGTAATGCATCCGGCGGGAGCAGTGTAGCTGAGACTTCAAAATTTGTTCCGGGAACTTATACCATCACGGCAAATCTTTATGTTCCGGCAGAATTAAACAGCATTCTTGGTGTGAATGCCTATCTTACCAATCCGAATAATCCGGTTGGCATCGAAGAAGATAATGGTGCTATTTCGAACACCGCACCGACCACTCCGGTATCTGCCAATGCGACGATCACCATAGGGGAGGACGGAACCACAAAGACCCTGACCATCCCGGTCAAGAACCCGGTCTTTACGTTACAGCGGATCGGAAACGGTTCCAACGTGACGATCCTGGACTCTGCAAGGAACGGAAATACCTATGGCCAGTATAATGGACGTATCACCAGCCTTACAGTTGCACTTGTAGATAACAGCGGTGCGTATGTATTCACAGACTGCCTGGAATATCCGACGATTCTGGATCAGGACTGGAATGTACCACTTTACCTTGCCGTAGATCTTGCTTCTCTTCCGAGCGATACTACCGTAAAGATGAATTCCGGTGACGGAAGCAAATGGAAAGAAGGAAGCGGCGACAGCCTTTCCTTTATCGCAGAGCAGACCTATGACCAGATGGAAGGCGTGCAGGTAGATGGAACTACTGTAAAATCCGGAAATTATTCCGCGTTTGCCTACAATGGAATGACCTATGTGGATCTGAATGCAGATTACCTTGGAACTTTAAACGCAGGGACACATAAGATCAGCATCCTGTTTGCCGGCGGATTTTCTGCAAATGCTTCTTTTACTATAGAAAAGAAGGAAACAGAGAAGACCGATGATAAGAACAAGGACACAGGGGCAAAGCTGAAAGCCGGCACCTACAAGATAACGGCAAACCTGTATATCCCTGGAGAACTTAACAAACAGCTTCCGGGAACAACAGCCTATATGACCAATCCAAATAACCCACTGGGAATTGGCGGTCATGAGGGACTTCCGACGGTTCCTGTGACAGATAATGCGACACTGGTTGTGGACGCGAAGGGCAGCAAGACCGTGATCGTGGATGTGGTGAATCCGGTATTTACCCTTCAGAAGATCACAGACGGAAAGAAAATCAAAGTTCTTTCAGCAGTCTGGGATAAAGAAACTTATACAGGAACGACCGGGAAAGCATCACGCACCGGAAGAATCACAGAGCTGTATCTGAAACTGGAAGATAACAGCGGCGTGTATCAGTTTGGAGACTGCACGGAATTCCCAACCCTTCTGGAAGAAGACTGGAATGTACCTCTGCAGTTAGGTGTGGATTTTACCAGTGCAAAGAAAACCTCAGACAGTACGGAGGTTAAACTTCCGGAAAATGGAACCAGCGGGGACAAGAACCCGTCCGGAGATAAGAAACAGAATACAAAGAAAAAAGGAAACAGCAACAGTAAAGGTGGAAATGCAAAGGCTAACTCAAGTCAGCAGCGGGTCTTCCTCTATTCCCGCATCTGACAAACTCTGCATTTCCACCGAAGGATCCCGTAAGCAACAATGCAAAACTGACGGTAGATAAGGACAGCAATGCAAAGGTCAGCGTGCCGATTGTGATTCCGTCCAAGGTTATGTATGTAGAGAGCATCAGCGGATTGGATATTGTAGATTCGTCGACAGGCAGTAACGGCCTCAGCAATATTACTGTAGATCTTGGCAAAATCACAGATCCGAATGTTGTGATCACAAAAAGCTGTACCGTAAGTCTGCAGCTTGGTGAGCTTGCACAGTCTATTGCAAAGAAAGAACGCGATCAGGTCTGGGCGGCTACTTTTCAGGTTAGCTTATCCGGTGTGCCGGCTGCGGCATCTGGTGGTGGAAGTGCAGATGTAAATGCACTGATTGCCGGAGCGAATGAAGACGGTGCAGAAACAAAGACGGTAGAAGTCAAAGTGGGTGTCCTTCCGGGAAATTCTTCTCTGTTCCTTACAGATATGATGAAGGAAGCAAAGCAGAAGGAAATGCAGACTTCCGGGACGACTGCAGACAGCACAGAAAGTTCCGATGCACAGGCGGCAGATACTACGTCAGTGAATTATAAATACAGCTTCCAGGTAGAAGAACTGAAAGACAAAAAAGACGATAAGAACTTATCTGAGAAACAGAAAAAGAAACAGCAGAAAAAAGAAGCTGAGAAGCTGGAAGAACAGCTTACGAAACACTTTGAAGATGGCGATTACGATATGATTGTCTGCCCGGTTGATGTGGCTATAGAGCTCTGGAAGAAAAAAGATGCCAGTGATAAATTGAGAATTCTTTCTGTTACAAAGACATGGAAAAAATCGGATGATGAAAAATCAGAAAAAGACACTGCAGAAAGCGAACTGACAGTTACACTTGTGAAAAAAGACTTTGCAGAGAAGCAGAAAGATGCCCTGAAAGATTATCTGAAAGAGATTACAGAATCTGCGGATATGACTTCGAAGGATACTCAGGAACTTGCGAAATCTTCCACAGAACTTGGTTTTTATGAAGAAACAAAGGAAGCAGAGCAGGAACTGGAAACACATACCTTTGGAATTTCATCCGGGGAAGACATGCAGCAGGTTTTAAAAGAAACTTTAAAGAAGAAACAGCTCCCGGATGAAGAACTCTATTATATAGAAGAAAAAGAATCTGATGTAGAAAAGAAAACAGAATCCAAGGATATAGCAGCTGATAAATCTGATGAGCAGGAAAGCACTGCAACGACATCTACGGATTACACCGATCAGGCAGCACTCAGCTCTGCAATCGAAGCTGCCCTCGCAAATAAGAATGCTTCTTCTGATACAGAAGAAACAGAAGACAACACAGATACTGCTTCCACAGAAAATACCGACAGTAGTTCTGTTACAACTGATGAGACCGGTGCAGTAGTTATTGATCCGGAAAAATCTGAGGCGGCAGCACAGGAGCTGGAAGCAGGTACTTACACTGTTTCTGCGAACATGTACCTGCCGGGCGAGCTGAATACGCAGCTTCCGGGAACGACCGCATATATGACCAACCCGGATAACCCGCTTGGTGTCGGCGGTCATGAAGGAATCCCGATGACACCGGTGGATGATAATGCGACACTGGTAGTTGATGAAGATGGAACAAAGACCGTTATGATCAATATTGTAAATCCGGTATTTACGCTTCAGGATATCAAAGATCCTGAAAATTCCGAGATCTTATCCGGTGTAAAAGATGACGAATGGTATGCAGGAACCAACGATGTCGGAAGACAGGGAAGGATCACGACGCTGTATATCCGCCTCAGTGATGCCAGCGGAACCTATTCTTATGACACCTGCACAGAATTCCCGACCCTTCTGGAAGAGGAGTGGAATGTGCCGCTTAAGATGAGTGTGGATTTCACGACTGCAAAGAAAACCTCGGACAAAACAACTCTGGAGATTCCGGAAGATAATGCCGGAGTCGTAACGACAGATAACAGTAACGCAAATGACAGTGAGACAGATGACAACGAATAACCAGAGATACAATATAACAGGAAAGGAAGAGACATGAAGAAAACTTTAATGACAGTAGCGGCAGCAGCCCTTGCACTGGTGATGGCAGTCCCGTCACCGGTCATGGCAGATGAGCCGTCTGACGATATTTCCTACATGGGAAGTACCGATGCGACAGATGTAAATGTAGGAATGATCATGGGACCACCGTCCATGGGAATGGGCTGGATGATCCATGAAAATGAAGAGGGAAATACTTACAACAATTATAACTTTGAGGTGGGCGGTGTGGATTATACTGCGCTTGCTTCAAAACTGAATACGGGCGATTATGATATCATTCACTGCCCGTCCAATGTCGGGGCGATCCTTTATAACAACAAGGACTTAAAAGAAGAAGTCGAAGTTATTGATATCAGCAACCTCGGACTTCTCTACATCCTGACTACAGATAATTCCATCAAGTCCATGGATGACCTGAAAGGCCGTACCGTGTATTCGATTGGGGAAGGTGGACCGCCGGAATATACCTTTGGTTATCTGCTCGAGCAGGAAGGCTTAAGTGATGATGTAAACTTTTCTTTCCGTTCCACACCGTTTGAAGTGTTGAATCTTTTGCAGGACGAAGAAAATTCCATTGCACTGCTTCCACAGCCTTTTGTGGAAGTTGCAAAACTTCTTGTACCAGATCTGAAAGTTCCAATCGACATTACCGAGGAATGGGGCAACCTGAAACTGGAGAGTGGAGCAGAATCTGTGACTACGATCACCGTTGTGAGAAAGAAATTTCTCGAAGAACATGAGCAGGCAGTTGTAGAATATCTGAATCTTCTGAAAAAATCAGTAGCGTACAGTCTGAGTCATGTTGATGAAGCGGCAGAATGGACCGATACGTATGAAACATTTCTGAATCCGGAGGTAGCTGCAGATGCGATTCCTTATGTGAATATGTGTGCACTCACCGGACAGGAAATGAAGGAGAAGCTGGAAGGTTTCCTGAAGATTATGTATGACTATAATCCGGATGCGGTAGGTGGTTCTATGCCGGACGATGATTTTTACTATATTCCGCCGGAAGGTTCCATGGAAGAAGTCGCAGACGAGAGCAGCGATGATACCACAGATGCAAATGCTGTAGATACAGAAGAATCAGCAGATAAATCCGAAGCAAAAGATACCGAAAAGAAAGAAACGACACAGACTCCGGCAGAGACAGGAACTTATACTGTATCTGCAAATATCTGGTTTAAGAAAGAGGATTCCGGCCTTCCGATGAATCCACATATCACAAGCGATATTTTCCCACCGAAAGATCCGGTTGTGGACAATGCAGAGATGACTGTTGATGAAGATGGAAATGCAACAGTCAAAGTTCCGATCCTGATCCAGGACAAGATCATGAAGATCCAGAAAATCGAGAGACTGGATATCGTAGACTCCGAGACGGACGAAAATGGAAATCTGACAAGTATTACAGTCAATGTCGGCAAGATCAAATATCTGGAAGATGTTGTAACGGAAACCTGTGATATTACACTTCAGATGGGTGATCTGGCAATGACAATCTCAGGATTTGACAGAGATCAGCAGTGGCCGGCAACATTCCAGCTGAATGGATTTGAGGAGACTGGTGTACAGACTGCAGCAGCAAGAGGAGAAGCTTCTGAGATCAATGATGCAGCTGTAGATGTTGCGAAAGCCATGGCATTCGGAAGTGACAGCAGTGCAGACGACTCTGATACAGAAAACTCTGATACAGAGACTTCCGATGCAGAAACTTCTGAAGCAGACAGTAACGAGAACTGATAGGAGAACACTCATGGAAGAATTCATGAAACAACAGCAGCAACAACAGGCATCTGCACCAAAACAGGAAAAGAACAGGGTCAAATCGGCCCTGATCATCCTGTTCTGGCTGGTAGTCTGGGAAATTGCAGACCGCGTGATCGACAACAGGATCATTCTTTCCGGTCCGGTACATATTCTTGCGTCACTGGCAGAACAGGTTCAGCAGGCTGATTTCTGGATCATCTGCGGAGCCTCTTTTTTACGAATTGCAATAGGATTTATCCTGTCCTTTGTGGCAGGTTTTGCTCTGGCACTTGTCTGTCACAGATTTAAACTGATCCGTGACTTTCTGGAGCCGATCATTGTAATGCTCAAGACCGTTCCGATGATCTCATTTGTCATCATGCTCCTGATCTGGGTAGGAAATCAGGCACTTACGATCTATCTGTCTTTTCTGATCGTGCTTCCTATCATCTATACAAATACCTTACAGGGACTCAATAATGTGGATCCGCAGCTTATGGAAGTTGCGCAGGTCTATCATATGGCCCCGTGGAAAAAATTTATGTTTATCTATCGTCCGGCATTTATGCCGTTCGTGCTGAGTGCAAGTAAACTGGCACTTGGTATGAGCTGGAAATCCGGAATCATGGCAGAAGTCATCGGTACGCCGAAGCCTTCAATCGGACGTGAAATGTATGCGGCAAAATCTTATCTGCAGACGGCGGATCTTTTTGCATGGACCGTTGTAGTCGTGATCTTAAGCGTAATCTTCGAAAAAGCGTTTATGTTCCTCTTAAAGAAACTGAGTGCCCCGATGGGATGGCTGGTATCCGGAAAGGACACAGACGATGAATAATGTTATACTGATAAAAAATTATTCGACTGAGATTAATGGACAATACAAAAATGCGAAACAGGAGAGAAAAAATGTCTGTAACGATCAGAAACCTTTGTAAGTCTTTTGGGGCAAAAAAAGTACTTAATAATCTGAATTTAACTCTCGAAGATGGGGGAATCTACTGTCTGATGGGATCTTCCGGAATGGGAAAGACCACACTCCTTCGGATCATCATGAATCTGGAAACGAAGGATTCCGGGGAGATCACAGGGATCAACCCGGATGTGGAGATATCTTCCATGTTTCAGGAAGACCGTATTCTGCCGATGTTGTCAGCAGTTGTAAACGTCAACATGATGTATGAGAAAAAACGTCCGGTCAGAGAAATCAAAGAAGATCTTTCCATGATACTTCCGAAGAAATGTCTGCGTCAGCCGGTATGTGAACTGTCCGGTGGTATGAAGCGACGTGTTTCGTTGGCGAGATGCATGCATTATCAGGGTAAGATGATCATTCTGGATGAGCCTTTTACCGGGCTTGATATGGCAACCAAGCAGGAAGTCATTTCGTATATCCTGAAAAACCGCAGGAACCGTATCCTTCTGGTAGCGACACATGGAGTGGATGATGCAGAACTTCTCGGAGCGAAAGTAATTCATCTGGAAGATTGTCAGGAACTGACAGAGGAGATGAAAGCGACAATTCCGAATGGGTCAAATGATCTGGATGACGGCCTTAAGGTATCTGTTTCCGGTATGCAGGAACAAATGATGAGCAGGCATATGGCAGACCGTAATCTGTTTGGACAGATGATGGGAGCAATGCCGGCACATTCTTATATGATGCAGCAGATGACAGAAACAAATCTCAAACTGCTGGATGGAATACCGGAGAATGAATGGGAGAGTATGAGCTCAATTCTTGACGGACGGGTGCAGGAGTTTGGAAAAGGACAGATCATCTGGAATATCGGGGATACCTGTTCGGATTTCGCGGTAGTGCTGGAAGGTATGATCGTAGCCTATACAGAAAGTCTGAAGCAGGTGGAATCACTGGTGGCAAAATTCGGTCCTGGCAGATGTTTTGGAGAGATGCTTCCGCTCAGTGGTGAGGTCAGCCCAGTAAAAGTTGTGGCAACAGAGAGATCGAAGATTCTTTTTCTTTCCAGAGAAAAGCTGATGGCGAAGCCGACGACATTGCAGGAGGCAGAGCTGAAAGCCAAGATTGCCTGGAACATGGTCTATGAGATTTCGGATAAACTGGCCAAAGTGTCCCTTAAACTGGACACAACATCAGAGAATACGGTCAGAGAAAAAATTATCAAGTATCTGAACAGTCTTCCGACGGACAAAGACGGAAGAAAGACGATGTTTGCGATGCAGAAGGAGACTGCACAGTACCTGCGTGTATCTCCGGAAGCGCTTTCAAAGGAATTCACAGATATGGAGCGAAAAGGAATCATCCAGAAAGAGGATAATAAAGTGCGTATCCTGCAGCCGGATGTGTTTATGGTGAAGCCGGGTGCAGATATAAGGAGAAGCAGATGAAACGTTTGGGAATGGACATCGGAACATCCACAATTAAAGTGGCTGTTCTGGATGGAGACAGAATTACAGATAAAAAAATAAAAAAACATTATGGCAAGGTGCTGCCGGTACTGAATGAGATTCTGCAGGAGGTCTGTCAGGATGCGGATGAGCGGATGGCGATGTG
>CAVBPN010000096.1:1470-8075 GCA_963597235.1 bacterium | reverse complement strand
ATTTAACGACATGGAAAGAAAGGGACTGATCCGGAAAGAAGAAAATAAAGTACAGATCCTGCAGCCGGAATTTTTTGCACTCAGGCCGGATGCAGGAATAAGGAGCATACAGAAATGAAACGTTTAGGAATGGATATCGGGACTTCTACGATCAAAGTGGCAGTCCTGGAAGATCAGGTTATCAAATATAAAAATATCCGGAAACATTATGGGAAGGTCCTTCCAGTATTAAAGGAAATGCTGGAAGAGGCCTGTCAGGATCCAAAGGAACGGATGGCAATGTGCGTGACTGGAAGCAATGCACAGGCAGTCCTTGGGGCAGAGGATGAGATCCCGTATCTTGGCTATATTCCTGCGGTTGCAGAAGGTGTCCGCTATCAGGTGCCGGAGGCAGGAAGCATTATTGAGATTGGAAGCCAGGGAGCCCGTTTTATCACAAATCTTGAGAAACAGGCACCGGAGTTTGCGGTCAATGAACACTGTGCCGGAGGAACCGGATCTTTTTTTGAAGATCAAATGTCCCGTCTGGGATTAAAGATTGAAGACTATTCTTCACTGGTCGAGCAGGCACAGAGTGTACCGCGACTGTCAGGCCGCTGCGCCGTATTTGCAAAAACAGATATCATCCACCGCCAGCAGGAAGGTGTCAGCACACCGGATATCCTGCTCGGACTTTGTTATGCGCTGGTCCGTAATTACAAGGCAACGATCGTGAAAAACCTTCCGGTGAAGAAACCGGTCGTGTTCTGTGGCGGTGTTACCCAGAATGCGGGAATGGAACGTGCCATCCGGGAAATTTTCAAACTGGAAGAAAAGGAGCTGAAAGTTCCGGAGGATGCATTATTTACAGGAGCAGTGGGAGCGGCTGTCCATGCGGGCGGGCGTCTGGAAGCAGATGGAAAATGCAATTTTGAAAAAGCCGAAAAAGATCAGGAATATCGTGAGCAGATGCTTTTCTGCTATCGTGAGCTGGCGGAAAAACTGGAGCATGCAGAAGCCCGCAAGCAGATGCAGAAGTCTCTTCTTCCGAAGCTTGTTCTTGCGGAAGGAACCTGTCTCGATGAGCCGGAAGTGACCGGAGTGATTCCGGAGGACGGCTGTGCACTTGGTATTGATATCGGTTCCACCAGCACAGATCTTGTCCTTACGGACAGGGAGGGAAACATCGTTGATTTCCAGTATCTTCGTACTGCCGGAAATCCGGAAGGCGTGGTAAGGAAAGGTCTTGCAAGCATCCGGGAGCGTTTCGGGGAAGTGAAATTTACGGCTGTCGGCATCACCGGTTCCGGGCGTGAACGTATCGGAAGGATGATGGGGGCAGATGCGATTCGGGATGAGATCACGGCACAGGCAAAAGCGGCTGTTCACTGGAACCCACAGGCAGACACCGTCTTTGAAATCGGCGGACAGGATTCGAAATTTATCTCCCTGAAAGACGGGGAAGTGGCAGATTTCCAGATGAATAAGATCTGTGCGGCAGGAACCGGTTCTTTTGTAGAGGAACAGGCGGCACGTATGGGAATCCCGATCAGTGAGTTTGGACCGCTTGCCCTGACTTCTGAGAACCCTTCGGAGCTTGGTGAACGCTGTACGGTCTTTATTGAGACTGCTATTGCATCTGCAGAATCCGCAGGAGCAAGCCAGGCAGACATTGCTGCAGGGCTTTGTCATGCGATCGTGCGGAACTATCTGCACAAAGTTGTTGGAACGAAAAAAGTCGGAGATCACATCGTCCTTCAGGGCGGCGTAGATTATAACCCGGGAATCGTGGCGGCATTCCAGAGTGCCTATGGAGATAAAGTAACCGTCTCCCCGGTATTTTCCATCAGTGGTGCTTATGGCGCATCCCTGCTGGCATATGAATCCGTCGGCATTAAAGTCGGGGAAAGCGGAAAACCTGAGAAAGAAAGCACCTTCCTTGGTTTTGATTTCCCGTCAAAAGAAGTGAAAAAGCAGGATATGACAGAAGAAATCCGCAAAAATAAAGAACTTTACAAGATGGCGGGACAGTTTTCCATGCGTGGCTATGATGCGACGATCGACCCGAACAAGAAAACAATCGGTATCCCGATGGTCCTTGTCATGTTCAAGTTCTTTACCCTTGCGAATGAGTTTTTCAAAGATCTCGGCTACAATGTGGTAATGTCCCATGTGTCCAATGAAGAAACCATCCAGCTCTCCCAACAGTACGCACAGGGTGAGACCTGTTATCCGGTCAAGCTGGTCTATGGTCATATGATGCAGCTGGCACAGCAGAAGGTGGATTATATTTTTCTCCCCAATATCCATACGATTCATCATCCGCATGCACATGCGGCACACAGCTATGCCTGCCCATACATGCAGACTGCCGCAAGATCTATCTATGATTCCCTGCACTTGAAAGACCAGGGCATTGAGCTGATCAGCCCGGTATTTGATCTGGACCTTGGCGTAAAAGAGATGGCGAAAGCAATGATCGGTGTCGGCCAGAGCCTTGGATTTTCAAAGCCGCGTTGCTTAAAGGCAATGATCAAGGGCGGTATTGCAGTCCAGAGGAACATGGAAGATACGGAAAAACTGGGCGCAGAGATCATGGCAAATCTGAAACCGGATGAAAAAGTCCTGGTTATCATCACAAGAAACTATGGTTATGCGGATCCGGTATTAAATATGGGAATCCCGAATATTCTGCTCTCAAAAGGCTATAAAGTCATGACGCTTGGATATATTCCGGGAATGAGTCTGGATATATCCGGGGATTACCCGAACATGTACTGGCCGTTTGGAGACCATCTGCTTGCCGGTGCGAAACTGATCGCCAACCATCCGAACCTGTACGCGGTCTATCTTACCAACCACGGATGCGGTCCGGATACCCTTGTCAATCACATGTTCCGTGAAGAGATGGGGGATAAGCCGTATCTGCAGATCGAGGTGGATGAGCAGTATTCTGCAGTCGGTATCATCACAAGGATCGAGGCATTTTTAAACAGCATCTCCCACAGACCGCCGGTAGAACTTCCGAAGAATTTTAATATCCTGGATGTGAAGATGAAAAAGACCAACATCAAATCCAAACCGGATAAGAATAAAAAACTGTATCTGCCGGACCTCGGAATCTACCGATGGTTCTTATCTGCTTATTTTGAAAAATGCGGTTATAAGGTTGGTTATCTTAATGAGTTCTCCAGGGAACTTCTGATGAAAGGGCGTGCAGAGACAAATTCCAAAGAATATCTGCCGTTTTCCGTATTGCTCGGTGGTATTCTGGAAGCAATCGAGCGTGAGGGCGAAAACCGTAAAAATATCCAGTTCCTGATTCCGTTCAATGAAGGGGCTGATGCAGACGGACAGTATGCACGTGCAATCCGCACTGTTCTTGACAGAAAAGGTTATGAGGATGTGGATGTCATTGCCTCGATGCTGGAGCGGCTTCCGGTGGAAGCAGATGATCCGGATCTTCTGATGCGGGCTCTTGTGGCAGGGGATATACTCTATAGTGCTCCGGCAGAATCCAGGGATGACCAGTTCTACCGTCCGCTTTCTGACTGGGATGCACTTATGGAACTGGCAGGAGAGATCGGAAAAGTCCCGGTAGTTGGACGTACCCTTGGTGTCGTCGGAACTCCGATGAGCATTTCTTCCCTGGATGAAGGAATCCTGGAAAAACTGGAATACGAAGCAGAGACTTTCCACCGTGCACCGCTTTCTGAGATGATGTGGTTCCTCTGGAAAGACTGCGGAAGCAATGAAAAGGCAAAAGACCTTCTGTCATCCTGGAGAAAGAAGATGACGGAGATCGGAGAGGCACTGAATGATCGTAGCAGCTTTTCAGAAGAGCCGGAAGAGCTTTTTGGAGTGGCAGACAAGTATCTGGCTGATTTCTCTGGTGCAAACGGAAGATACCGTTATGCGAAGATGCTCCTGCTTGCCGGAAGATGCAATGCGATGATCCACATGGCACCCCGTTATGAGAATACTTCCATGGTATTAAACATGCGTGGTCTTCATGATAACTGTAAAGTTCCGGTATATGACCTGTCACTGGACGGAGATTTTGATGAATCCGGCTGGGAAAGACTGCGTTCCTTCCTGTATTATTGCGGATGATGATTGACAGAAATGATAAAAAAAGAGTATGGTTATATCATAAAAAAATGCCATATGCATGAGAAATTGGACTCAGATGAATAATTATCAAAAAGGAGGCTGTGAATATGCCATATATTAAAAATATCGAACATGAAAAAGTAGTGAATCTGGCAGGTGAAGTAGAATACATGCCAGGCCAGGTAGTCAGCAAGACGCTGGCACAGAACGATGCAGTAAGCGTTACACTGTTTGCTTTTGAAAAAGGTGAAGAGATCGGAACACACGATTCCAAAGGCGACGCAATGGTTACTGTACTGGACGGAGTCGGAGAATTTACTGTAGGTGGAGTAAAACATAGCTGCAAAGCAGGAGAAGCGCTTGTAATGCCTGCAACGATCCCGCATGCAGTTTATGCGGTAGAGAGATTCAAAATGCTCCTGACAGTTGTATTTCCGGTGGATAAATAAGAAAGTAAAAGATAAAAGAAAGAGTACGAGGCCGGACGATTTCGACCTCGTATATTTTTGGTATAAATTAGAGAAAACTCAGGTGCTCTTTCCATAATTCTTTGAAGAGTGCTTCTGCGGTCCAGAAGATATTATGAGGCGTAATGATCGCTTTTAATGGAACTGGCTGTGCACCGGTCTTTTTATAATCTGTCAGAAAGGTATCCATCTGTGCGGAATCAATTCCGGAGAAGACCATCATTTCCAGAGGAAAATCCGGACCGTTATAGATTGCTTTTTCTTTAGAAAATCCCTGGATACCGGCCAGGGTGCCAAGTTTTTTGCTATAATCTTTTCGAGAGATTTCTTTTACCTGAATTTGATTTCTTTGAGCGGTAATATGGACTGCTCTGAGTTTTTCCTTTTCAAGTCCGAAAGTTAAAATAATCTGTGCCATATTTTCATCCTTTATATTCTGAATTTGTGATCGGGAAATCGTTTATAAGTATTTTATAACATTCTTTCATGTAATAGCAACAGGAAAGTTACTATTGGTAGTATTCTGCGAGGTGTTTTGGTGTGCCATTTGACGAGTATTATAATTGTAATTTCCTGAATTTCAGTGTAAGATATCCATATCCTAGGAAAGTGAAAAGATAACATGAACGATAAATTTGTAGTATGTATTGGAAAAGGTGGACAGCGGGATCAGGCGGAATCCTTTGCGAGAAAGACGGATAGTCAGATTGTTGATAAGCCGGGAAAAAAACTGACAGTTCTCTTTGATTCAAAGGGGGTTTCCCTGACCGGATATGGACTGACCTATCAGGGCGATTTCGAAAATATGCTCCACCGTGTCACGAATGGACGCTTGCAGCATGAAATGCTTGTGCGTGCGGCGAAATCAGAAAAAGAAGGACGTAAAGCAATTGATGCTACAGCCGGTATGGGTGAAGATGCCTTTCTTCTGGCAGCACAGGGATATGAAGTGACCTTATATGAACAGAACCCGGTGGTTGCAGTTCTTCTGAAAGATGCACTGCGTCGTGCAAAAAAACATCCGGTACTGAAAGAAATTGCAGCTCGGATGAAGCTGGTTGAAGGTGACAGCGTAGAATGCATGTCCAGACTTCTGGATCCGGTAGATGTGATCTATCTTGATCCCATGTTTCCGGCAAGACAGAAATCCAGTCTCATCAACAAGAAACTTCAGTTGATTCAGAAACTTGAACCACCGTGCTCCGAAGAAACAGATCTCTTCGATGCAGCAATTAAAGCCGCTCCGGACAAGATTATCGTAAAACGCCCCCTGAAGAGCGAATTCCTCGCCGGAAGGAAACCATCCTACACCCTAAACGGGAAGGCAATCCGGTATGATTGTTATACATTGTAGGGGAATATTATTTCAAAAACAAATGAATCAACATATCATTAACCTTTTTATATGGCTGGTATCTCATTGGCAGATCCAGCCACATCTTTTTATCCACGATACTTTTATAATGCGAGAAAGTACGGAAACCTTCCCTTCCATGATATCCACCCATACCACTTTCTCCAAAACCTCCAAAAGGCATCTCACTGGTCGCGAGATGGATAATTGTGTCGTTAATACAACCACCGCTGAACTGACACTGTAAAGTAGCTGAATCTACCTGCCCTCCAAAGACGACTTTGCTTTTATCAATCAGCCCGGAAATCCTGTTAAAATGTTTCTCATTGATGATCTTTCCATAATCCGGATTGGAAAGAGGTTTTGCTCCAAACTGAAGCTGAATCTGTTTTTTAACCTCATTCAAAAAAGCATCTTTGACGGAGGGATGACAGCAAATATAATCAGGAGCAACACAAGTCTGCCCACAGTTCAGATATTTGTCAAAAACAATTCGTCGTGCAGCCAGTTTCAGGTCTGCGGTGGAATCGATGATGCATGGACTCTTACCGCCAAGTTCGAGTGTTACCGGAGTAAGATGTGCAGAAGCTTTTTTCATCACTTCTTTGCCGACATTCTGGCTGCCGGTGAAGAAAATATAGTCAAAATGTTCTTCCAGTAAACTGGTGTTTTCAGCACGTCCACCTGTGACA
>CAVBPN010000096.1:0-1428 GCA_963597235.1 bacterium | reverse complement strand
CAACTGCAACGGCCTCCGCAAGGCTGGCGAGTTTGGAATACACAGCTTCACCGTATTCTTCCAGAACAAATGGAAGAAGCACTGCATTTGCAAGTCCATGAGGAACATTATACTGACCACCAAGCGTATGTGCAACTGCATGAACATATCCGACGTAGGATTTTGTAAATGCACATCCTGCAAAGTAGGAAGCACGGAGCATATTTTTGCGGGCTTCCTTATCAGAGCCATCTGTATAAGCGCGGTCCAGATTTTCAAAGATTAGCTGCACGGCATCCAGGGCGTTCTTGCGGGTACCCGGTGTAGTGGAATTTCCGATATAGGCTTCGACAGCGTGTGTAAGTGCATCCATTCCGGCGGTTTTTATCCGTATGAGACGCTGGAAGAATACTGGGCGTACTGGAGCCGTTATATTTATATCAACCGTTACATGGATGCACCGAAACCGGTGTATGAAAAACTGTTGGAACTGGTGCGGGACAAGGATTATTTTGTGCTGACAACGAATGTGGATCACTGTTTCCAGAAAGCAGGATTTGATAAAAAAAGACTGTTTTATACGCAGGGGGACTATGGACTTTTTCAGTGCAGTGAGCCGTGCTGTCAGGAAACTTATGATAATGAAGAAATTATCTGCAAGATGGTACAGCAGCAGAAAGATATGCGGATTCCGACAGAACTGATTCCACACTGCCCGCACTGCGGAAAGCCGATGACGATGAATCTCCGGGCGGACAATACCTTTGTGCAGGATGAAGGCTGGCATCAGGCAGCAGAGAGGTACTCCAGTTTTCTTCGCACACGCGATGGATTAAAAACGCTTTATCTGGAATTAGGGGTGGGGTATAACACGCCCGGCATCATCAAATATCCTTTCTGGCAGATGACATTAAAAAATTATAAAAGCACTTATGCCTGCATTAATTACGGTCAGGCAGAATGCCCAAATGAGATCCGAAGCCAGGCAATCTGTATCAATTCTGATATAGGAGAAGTGCTGGAGAAGATTTAACAAAGGTTTTACACTGCATATTGTTGTTTTTATGTAGAATAGAAATAAAGAAAATTGTAGTTTAGCTACATGGAAGGACAGAGCTTTTGTAGAAAAACTACAAACCATAGAATCAGCAGAAAAGCAGAGGAATAGTATATGCAGACAAATGAGAATATGTCATATCAGATACGGAGATGTTACGCATCTCTTCGAAAATCAGAACAGAAAGTAGCCGATTACGTCCTGGAACATGAGGCTGTTTGCAGAAAGATATTGCTGGAAGCACTTGCGGAACAGAGTGGAGTGAGTCAGCCAACAGTGATTCGATTCGTAAAAGCACTTGGATTTCGTGGCTTTAAGGAGTTTCGTTATAAACTGATGGAAAATGCACTGACGGAAATGCGTTCAGGAGAACAGCAGCCAATGTATGGATA
>CAVBPN010000095.1:0-24456 GCA_963597235.1 bacterium | reverse complement strand
AGGTGATTTGGAATGGATTTTGACCAGGTTGCTGTGAACGGAGTGAACAGTAACAGCAATTCTGATAATAACGGCTTGACAATTGAGAAATGTCCTGTCTACAATATGTATAAAATAAGCCGACGGTTCAGAGGATATCTTTACCGTCGGCAGATAAGGCGGGAAAAATGGCAAAAATAGGAAATACACAAAAAGCATATGATTTTATTTACCAACAGATATTGTCTGGCACGAAGGAACTCGGTTCCCCTATATCTGAAGTAGAAATTGCAACAGCACTTGAAATGAGCCGTTCACCTGTAAGAGAAGCATTGAAGCTTCTTGAGATGCAGGGGATCATTGTGCATTATCAGAACAGGGGGACATTTGTGACAGACATGTCACGAAAAGATATTTCTGAAATTTTCCAACTGAGAAGAATGCTGGAGCTGGAATCACTTGAAAACGCATGCAAATATATGGATGATTCTGTGCTGGAAGAATTAAAGAAAAATATTGAAAATTTAAATGAAAACTCTACAGCGCAGGAATACTATACGGCCAATACAGCATTGCATCAGGCGATTGTAAATTACAGCGGGAACAGCAGACTGATGAAGTTCTATGAGACACTTTCCATGCAGATCGCGCTTGTAAATCGTTTATCAGCAAAACTTCCACGTCATTTCCAGGAGAGCAGGGAGAAGCACCTGGCTATTGTAAATGCACTGATGGAACGTGATCTGGAAAAGGCTTCAGAATTATTACGAAATCATCTGGAAGAAGTACGTGATAAGACAATGATGCTGTATAATTAATTTGTCGTTACTGTTCACTCCGTTCACAGTAACTTGGTCAAAATGCATTCCAAATCACCTTCGGTGATGGCATTTTGCCCCGTATGTCTCGGGATTTTGCCATATTCATGGCAAAACACCTCGCGGGATACTACCTGTGAACAGTAACAATTTGTCGACAATATGAATAATACCACTTGACAAAAATATAAAATAGTGATATTTTATATTCATAATAATTGTCGACAATATAAATACTAAATGTATTACATAAAAACACAAAAGGGTGAAGCAAAAATAATATAAGTAAAGGAGCGTAATAATGAGATTAACAGACGAAGAACAGAGAATGTTAGATGGCGAGTATGGAAAAGCAGTACAGAAAAGCATGAAGGTCCTTGTTGCACTTGGAAAGATTTATGGTGCAGACCGTATGCTGGAAGTAAAGAGCGTTCATTCTCCGGGAGTATCCTACAGAGTAACTGGTGATGCAGGTCTGAATTATGTAAAAGAAGCCAGTGAGGAAGCAAAATTCAGAGTTCCGATGACACTGAATACAATTGGAATTGACTCCGAAAACTGGGAGAAAATGGGCTTTCCGGAAGATTTTGCAAGAAAGCAGATCGAGCTTTCAGCTGCTTATGAAAAAATGGGAGCTGTTCCGATGAACACATGTACCCCATATCTGAACGGACATCTCCCAATGAAGGGTGAGCATGTTGCATGGGGAGAATCTTCTGCAATTGCATTTGTAAACTCCGTTCTTGGTGCAAGAACAAACAGAGAAGGTGGTCCGACAGCACTCGCAGCTGCACTTACCGGCCGTGTTCCGAATTATGGATATCATCTTGATGAGAACCGTGTAGGAACACATCTTGTTAAAGTTGAGATTCCGCTTAAGACAGATAAGGATTTTGCAGTTCTTGGATATTTTGCAGGATCTATCGTAAAGACAGGTGTTCCGGTATTTGAAGGAATCACAGAACGTCCTCGTATTGAAGCACTGAAAGCAATGGGCGCAGCTCTTGCATCTTCCGGTGGTGTAGCATTATATCATATCATCGGAATCACACCTGAAGCTCAGAAGAAAGAAGACGTAGTAAAAGGGGAACTTCCGGTTCTTACCTTTGGCCAGGCTGAATATGATAAGGTCTGCGAGAAATTCTCTCAGACAGGTCCGATCGATTTTGTTGTAATCGGATGTCCGCATGTAAGTATTCAGGAAATGACAGAGGTTGCAAAACTGGTAGAAGGAAAGAAGATCAAAACAGGTCTTTGGGTATGTACTTCCAGAATGGTCAAAGAACTTGGCGATAAGATGGGCATCACAAAAGTGATCGAAGAAGCAGGCGGCGAGATTGTATGTGATACATGTCCTGTTCTCTGCTATACATTGCCAAGAGGATATAAAACAGTTGCTACAAACTCTGGAAAAATGGCTCATTATGCACCAGGTCTCTGGAACATGGAACCGGTAATCCTGAATACAGAAGAATGTATCCAGGTAGCTCTTGAAGGAAAATGGGAGGGAAGATAAATGCAGTTTGAATTAAAAGGAAGATGTATTGTAGAAGGATATGCAGAAGGTGAAGCAATCGTAACAAAAGACGGAATTTCTTTCATGGGAACTGTAAACCCGAAAACCGGAGTGATCATCGAGAGAAAACATGAGATCGAGGGAGCTTTCCTGGGAGGTAAGATTCTCTGCTATCCAAAAGGAAAAGGTTCCACAGGCGGCTCCTACATGCTGTATGATGTAGTCAAAAATGGCGTAGGACCGGCAGCAATTGTAAATATGGAAGCAGAACAGGTTGCAGTTATCGGTGCCATTGTTGCAGAACTTCCTATGGTTGACCAGATCGATATCACACAGATCAAGACAGGTGACCATGTAGTAGTAGATGCCACAAATGGAATCGTAAGAGTTACCAGAGATGAATGATATGTTCTGATCGAGGAGGAAAATCATGAGCGAATTTAATGAAAAATACAGAGAACGTTTATTAAAACTTTCTACAACCAATGTTTCAGATGCACTGGATGCTCTTGGATTAAAAGGTTCTACCTATGGTATCCGTCCAATCTGGGAGGGTGCAAAGAAAATCACCGGCCGTGCAGTGACCGTAAAAATGACAGCGGCAGGGCTGACAACAGGAAAAACACATCTTGGGATCAAAGCAATTGAGGCAGCTGAAGAAGGTGACATTGTTGTGGTTGACAATGGTGGACGTCTGGATACATCCTGCTGGGGCGGAATCCTTGCAAATGGTGCACAGCTGAAGGGAATTTCCGGAGTTGTGGTAGACGGTGCAGTTCGTGATGTAGATGATTTTGTAGAGATTAAATTCCCGGTTTATTCCAGAGGCTCCGTAGTTGCTACTGCAAGAGGAAGAATCATGGAAGAAGCAACAAATGTAATGGTTCAGTTTGGAGGAGTTCAGGTTCGTCCTGGAGATGCTGTCCTTGCAGACAGAAGTGGAGTGGTTGTGATTCCGTGGGAGAGAATTGACGATGTGATCGCAAAAGCAGAGCAGCTTTTTGAGAAGGAAGAAGCTATGATCGCAGATCTTCGCAGTGGAATGTCTTCTCTGGAAGTAGATACAAAATATCATTATGAAAAAATGTTGAAATAATGGAGGAAGAGCAGTGAACTTAACAGATGAAGTTAGAAAAGACCTGTTAAAACTTCCAACAGGAAATATCGAAGATAATAATACGATTCTTGGTGCAGTGGATTCAGGAATCAAACCAATTGATCCAAAATCCAAAATGGTAGGAAGAGCTGTAACAGTAGAGTGCCAGCCGGGCGACAACCTGGCTATGCATCAGGGAATTTATGCAGCACAGCCGGGAGATGTTCTGGTTCTGGCCTGCAAGGGATATGATCAGGCTGGTCATTTTGGAGATATCATGGCAACTGCATGCCAGGTAAGAGGAATTGCCGGAGTGGTACTGGATGGAAGTTGCAGAGATGCAGAGGATATCAAAGAACTTGGATTCCCTATGTTTGTACGTGCCTTCAATCCTTCAGGAACAGTGAAAGAAAGTCTTGCAAAGATTAATGTTCCGGTAAAAGTCGGTGGAGTGGAAATTCATCCTGGAGATATTATTTTTGGCGACTGTGACGGTGTTGTGGTAGTAAGAAAAGAAGATGAGGATGAAGTTTTTGCAAAGGCCGAGGCGAAATTCCAGAAAGAAGTGAAAATTGTGGAAATGCTGAAAGCAGGCAAGACAACTCTTGAAATTTATGGATTTGACAAGATTATTGAAAAGAAGATGAAATAAGGAAGGTGAACAGGAATGAAACCGGAATTAACATTACCAAAAGAAATTATCGAAGAATACAAGAAACTGGATGTTCCGAGTATTTCAGATGCAATGGATAAACTGAAACTGTATGGTGGACTTCTGAATATCAAAGCGGTTGTTCCAGATACTTATATCTGTGGACAGGCCTTTACAATTCATTATGTTCCATGCGGCGAGATCAAAGGTACAGTAGGTGATTTTATTGATGACATCCTTCCGGGAGAGGTTGCAGTAATTGACAATAATGGACGTCAGGACTGTACAGTATGGGGAGACATCATGTCAATCTATGCAACTCAGAAAGGAATTGCAGGAACTGTAATTGATGGTGTATGCAGAGATATCAATGTAATCAGAGAATTAAAATATCCGATCTTTACAAAAGGAACCTACATGGTTACCGGTAAAGACAGAGTATACGTTGACCGCATCAATGAAACGGTAAGTATCGCAGGTGTTCAGGTAAATGCAGGTGATCTTATTGTAGGCGATAATACAGGTGTTATTGCTGTACCTTTCAATAAGGTAGAAGAAGTGCTCAAGGTTGCAAAAGAAATTGAGCGCGTAGAGCAGACAATCGTCAGCAAAGTAAAATCCGGCATGAAATTAAAAGATGCCAGACGTGAGACTGGATATCATAAACTTCAGACACCGGATGAAGAATAATTAAGATAGTTGGGTCATAAAAGACTACACTATAAAAGGCAGAAATACAGGTAATATAAGAAATAACCCCTCATTCGTTATACTTTTGTCCAACCGCCTGTTCTGCAGCAAAAGGTTTATTTACAGAGATTCATTCTGTGGATAGACCTTTTTTGCAGGAAAAATTGTCTTGACAAAAGTGTCAGTAAAATAGTATAATGCAGAAAATTCATACATGCATTAAGAGAAGGAGCGATGTTGCTATAACATCGCTCCTTTCTGCATTTTTGAGGAGGGAAATCAATATGGAACAGTTAAATGCAGTTATTACAAAAATCGATGATTTTGTCTGGGGACCAGTCATGCTGGTTCTTCTGGTAGGAACTGGAATTTTTCTTACCTTTCGAACCAGGTTTCTGACATGGCGAAATCTGGGATATGCACTTAAGAGTACACTCAGCAAGGAAGCACGTACCAAAAGCCGTGGAGAAGGAGACGTCTCTCCGTTTTCGGCACTTACAACGGCACTGGCTGCAACAATCGGAACCGGAAATATTGTTGGTGTTGCGACTGCCATGGTATCCGGAGGTCCGGGAGCTCTGGTATGGATGTGGATTTCAGCGGCATTTGGTATCACATCCAAGTTCAGTGAATGTATGCTTGCAATCAAATATCGTGAAATCAATGCCAAAGGCGAGATGAGCGGCGGTCCTATGTATACTATGAAAAAAGGTCTGAAAAATAAAGCATTTGGCTCTGTTCTGGCGTGGCTTTTTGCATTCTTTGCAGTAGTTGCCTCTTTTGGAATCGGAAACATGACACAGGGAAATTCGATCGCAGGAGCACTTCATACAACCTTTCATGTACCGACATGGGTGACAGGTGTTGTGATCACGGTGATTTCTCTGCTTATCATTGTAGGTGGAATCAAATCAATATCAAAAGTATCTTCCGTTGTTGTACCTGTTATGGCAATTTTCTATGTGATCTGTGGTACCATCGTCATTATTGGAAATATTTCAAATTTACCGGCAGGTCTGGCTATGATTTTTAAAATGGCATTTTCTGTAAAAGCAGTTGGCGGTGGTTTATGTGGTTCAATTGTAGCTTCTATGATGAGTGCAATGAGATATGGCGTTGCCCGTGGAGTATTTTCCAATGAGGCAGGTATGGGATCAGCAGCAATCACGGCTGCTGCAGCTACCACAGATAATCCTGTTCGTCAGGGATATATAAATATGACCGGTACTTTCTGGGATACGATCGTTGTATGTACCATTACCGGCCTTGCGATCGCTTCTTCAGGCGTGCTGGGAATGACAGATGCAGCAGGAGAAATGCTGACCGGTTCCGATATTACGATCGCAGCATTTGAAACAGTCCTTGGTTCAGCAGGTGGATGGCTTGTGACAATTGGTATCACATTGTTTGCGTTTTCCACGATCCTTGGATGGGAATATCATGGAGAAAAAGCTTTTGAATATCTTCTTGGTACGCACAAATACAATATGATCTATCGTGTTGTGTTTTCACTCGTCGTTTATTTTGGATGTACACAGACGCTGAGTCTTGTATGGAACTTCTCGGATATTGCAAATGCACTTATGGCAATTCCGAACCTTATCTGTATGCTTCTTCTGAGCGGAGAGATTGCAAAGGATATCAGGGAATTCCAGCCCGAGATAAAAAAATCTGCAGCTTCAAAATAAATACTGTCGATGGTTGTGTGACAGAATTCTGGATAAAATTCTGGATAAATTGCATGATATGTATACCTGTTAGCATTGACTCACCGGGTATATATAAAGTAAAATAAAAACATGTGAAACGTAAAATATGAAGAAAGAAATAAAAACAAAACAGACTCTGACGGCAAGGAACTTCATCCGAGCGGGAATAGTTGTTGATGTGAAATTTACAGGACTTCTCTACCCCTGACGGTGGAGGAGTCTTTTTGACTATGGGGAGGAAATTACGAATGCTGAAAGTAGCGATTTATGGAAAGGGCGGTATCGGAAAATCAACCGTGACGTCCAACCTGGCAGCGGCTTTTGCCTCTATGGGGAAGAAAGTTATACAGATTGGCTGTGATCCGAAAGCAGATTCTACGATTAATCTGCTCGGTGGTGAACCGCTTCGTCCGGTGATGAATTACATGCGCGAAGAGGACGAAGAACCGGAGAAACTTGAGGACATTTCCAAAGAAGGTTTTGGAGGAGTTCTCTGTATTGAGACCGGTGGTCCGACACCGGGACTTGGCTGTGCAGGAAGGGGAATCATAGCAACTTTTCAGCTGCTGGAGGATCTGAGACTATTTGAAACCTGTAAGCCGGATGTTGTGCTCTATGACGTGCTCGGTGACGTAGTCTGCGGCGGTTTTGCAGCACCGATCCGTGAAGGATATGCGGAAAAAGTTTTGATCGTAACCTCAGGAGAGAAGATGGCACTGTATGCGGCAAATAATATTTCCAGTGCTGTACGGAACTTCGAGGACAGAAGTTATGCGCGAGTTTTTGGCATTGTTCTGAACCATCGAAACGTTGAAAATGAAATGGAAAAAGTGCAGGCGTTTGCACAGAAAAGCAACATCCCGATCGTGGGTGAGATACCGAGAAGTGATGAGATCATCCGCTGGGAAGACCAGGGCAAGACTGTGATCGAGGGGGATAAAAATTCAGAGATCAGCAGACGCTTTTTTGACCTGGCAGAAATGCTTTTGAAAGCAGAGGAAGAAGAATGAGCAGAGCCTATTATTGTACAGTAGAAGAATTAAATGAACGTGGAAGAGACAATATTCCGGATCAGTTCAGATCAAATATGCACCTGATTTACAGTTCTCCGGCGACACTTGCTTTTAACTCTCCGGGGGCAGAGGGATTCGGGGTGAAGAGAGCCGGACTTGCTGTCCCGGATTCGATCATGCTGATCGTGGCCCCGGGATGCTGCGGGCGAAATACATCCCTGATCAGTTCCATGCATGAATATGACAATCGATTTTTTTATCTGATGATGGACGAGACAGATATTGTGACAGGCCGTCATCTTAAAAAAATACCAAAAGCAGTGGAAGAAATCTGTAACAGTCTGAACAGGAGACCATCCGTTGTGATGATCTGCATTACCTGTGTGGATGCACTTCTTGGCACAGATATGGAGCGTGTTTGTCGTAAAGCGGAGGAGAAAGCAGGACTTCCGGTGCGTCCGTGTTACATGTATGCACTGACCAGAGAGGGGCGGAAACCACCGATGGTACACGTGCGTCAGTCATTATATTCGCTTCTTGAGCCGGCAAAAAAGAAAGGAAATGTCGTCAATCTTCTGGGATTTTTCTCACCGCTTGTGGATGACTGTGAGCTGTATGATCTGCTTCACAGTGCAGGAATCAGGACAATCCATGAGATATCCAGATGTAAAGATTTTGAAGAATATAAGACAATGTCGGAGGCGAATTTTAATCTGGTCCTTCACCAGGAATCACGTTTCGCGGCAGAAGATTTTAATGACAGACTGAAGATTCCGTTTATTGAGTTACGACGTTTATATCAGACGGATAAGATACAGAATCAGTATCAGGCACTTGCGTCTGTACTGGGTGTTTACTTCGAGCTGGACGAGTATCGGGAGGCAGCTGAACAGGCGATTGAAGACTTCCGAAAAGTCTGTCCGGACGCATCATTTGCAGTCGGAGAATGCATGAACGGAGATCCGTTTGAATTGGCACTTGCTCTTCTGAAATACGGATTTAAAGTACCGGAAATCTACGGAACGATCACGGTAGAAAACTTTGTATATATGAAACAACTGGCACTTATAAGCCCGGAAACAAAAGTGTTTTCCAATATGGAACCAACCATGATCTACTACGATCCGGCAGAGAGCGGCGTGAACATCACCATAGGAAAAGATGCACTCTACTACCATCAGAACTGCCCGGGCCTGATGTGGAACCAGGATGAGCAGCCGTATGGATTCGCGGGGGTGAGACGGTTGTTTGAGGCATTGAAGGAATGTATATAGCATATATTTTGAGGATGAAATAAGTTATACAGGAGACATGTTTCTATGAAAACAGTTATCATACACGGACAGAATCATAAGGGAAATACATATATGATCGCACATGAGCTGGGTGAAAAGATCGGAGGAGAACTTAAGGAATTTTTTCTTCCGAAAGACTTTGATGAGCCATGTCGGGGATGTTGGACGTGTTTTAATAAAGATCTGACACATTGTCCGCATTATAAGAAATTAAAGCCGCTCGTTGATGCTATGGATGAGGCAGATGTGGTGATTCTGGCAAGTCCTGTTTATGTTTATCATGCGACAGGCCAGATGATGGCTTTTCTTGATCATTTTGGAACAAGATGGCTTGTGCATCGACCCGATGAACGTGCATTCAGGAAACAGGGAGTTTCTGTTGCGACAGCTGCCGGCGGCGGAATGAAAAGCACGGTAAAGGATATGTATCACAGCATGTTTTTCTGGGGATATCCGAGAATTTACCGTTTGGGGATGGCTGTCCGGGCATCCAGGCCAGATGAAATTTCGGAAAAAATCCAGCAGAAGATCCACAGAGAAACAGACCGGTTGGCTGCGAAAATAAAGAAAAATCATGACTCATTCGCGCCGACCTTAAAAACAAGAGCATGGTTTATGATGCTGCGCTGGATGCATAAAGTTTTCTGGAAATTCGAACCGGACTATTCGTACTGGGAAGAACGTGGCTGGCATGGCAAAAACCGCCCGTGGAAATGTGTATAAGGGGGAAAATGATGAGAGGATTACGGAAATACCTGACACCATTTGCACCGGATCAGTCGGGTGCGGTATCGGTGCTTTTTGAACTTGGCGGCATCGTAGTGATCTGCGATGCCGGGGGATGTACCGGTAATGTCTGTGGCTTTGATGAGCCGCGTTGGGTTAAACAGAAGAGTGCGATTTTCAGCGCCGGACTTCGTGATATGGATGCAATCCTTGGGCGGGATGACCGCCTTGTGGCGAAACTTATGGATGCAGCACAGAAGGTGGATGCAACGTTCGCAGCAGTGATCGGGACACCGGTCCCGGCAGTGATCGCAACAGATTATCTGGCATTGAAACGTATGAGTGAGAAGAAGATAAAACTGCCGATTCTGACCGTTGATACAGATGGAATGGAACTCTACGACAAAGGTGAGGAAAAAGCTTTTCTGGAACTTTTTAAGACCTTTGCGACAGAAAAATATCCGGCAGATGAGAAGAGAATCGGTATTCTCGGAATGACTCCGCAGGACGTCAGCGACCTTGATGCGGCGAATAAAATACGTGCTTTATACCAGCAGAAATATGGTCAGCAGGCGGTCTGTTACTGTATGGGCGACGGCCTTGAAGAGATCAAGAAAGCTTCCTCAGCGAGCAGAAATATTGTTGTCTCGCCAGCAGCACTTATGGCGGCGAAATATCTGGAAAAAACATTCGGAACACCATATGAAATCCATTATCCGCTGGTGGATGAACTGATTCCAGATATAGATTATACCGGCAAAAAAGTCCTTGTTGTACACCAGCAGGTGATCGCCGATTCCATACGTAAAGAATTGATAAAAAGAGACGCAAAGACTGTCCAGACAGCAGGCTGGTTTATGATGAAAAAAGAACTTATGGAAGATGGTGATATGTCTCTTCGTGACGAGGATGACTACATAGAACTGGTACAAAATGGTGATTTTGATATCATTTTTGCAGACGGATGTATGGAGCGCATGACACCGGAATTTAAAGGAATATTTGTAAATACAAGGCATTTTGCAGTATCAGGGAAACTGATCGGGAAGTAAAGTCAGCTGATCACAAGCAAATGATTATAAATAAAAAATCCTGCTGTATCTATCGAGTGATATGGCAGACTGGAGAAGCTTATGAGTGAAGAAATCACCAGACAGATCCGCGTCTACGGAATCGTACAGGGCGTGGGATTCCGACCAACGGTCAGCCGTCATGCGGCTACGCGGGGCATCCGTGGAAATGTCTGTAACAAGGGTCCTTATGTGGAAATCTATGCACAGGGATCAGAGGAAGCGGTCAGAGGATTTATCTCAGATATCCAGAACCGACCACCGAAACGCGCGGCAATCCTCAAGGTAAATGTCGAAAATGTAGAGCATCCGGAAGCGTATGCACAGTTTGATATTATTGAAAGCGAGAAGACAAAAGGCGAGATTTTTGTCTCACCGGACATTGCAATCTGCGACAAATGCAAGGAGGAAATGTTTGATCCGAAGAACCGGAGATACCTGCATCCGTTTATCAACTGTACCTGCTGCGGACCGCGACTGACGATTCTGGATTCGCTTCCTTATGACAGAGAACGGACCAGTATGAAAGAGTTTCCGATGTGCTCGGACTGTGCGAAGGAATACCATGATCCAGTGACCAGAAGATACGATGCACAGCCGGTCTGCTGCAATGACTGTGGACCGGAAGTATACCTGGTCGGCAGAGAAGAAAGAGGCAGGTCTGCGATCACTTATGCGAGAAAAACGATTGCAGAGGGCGGCATTGTTGCGATCAAAGGTATCGGCGGATTTCATCTCTGCTGTGATGCTTCAAATGAGGCAGCAGTCAGCCACCTGCGGCAGCTCAAACGTCGTCCGATGAAGCCGTTTGCAGTGATGGCAAAAGATCTCGAAGCAGTCAGAAAAGAATGCGAAGTCAGTGAAGAACAGTCCAAAATCCTTGATGGACATCAGAAGCCGATCCTGCTTCTGGATAAGAAAAAAGAGGCAGAGCTCCTCTGTCCATCCGTGGCACCGGGCAATCCAAAAGTCGGTGTGATGCTGCCATATGCACCGGTACAGCTTCTGATTTTTACGTATGATGACGGAATCAAAATGCCGGAATTTCTGGTTATGACCAGTGGAAATACATCCGGCGCACCGATCTGCCGTGATGATCAGGAAGCAGAGGCAGAACTGTCCGGATTTTGTGACTGTATGCTGTCACATGACCGCAAGATCCGTATCCGTGCAGACGATTCGATAATGGATTTTTATGAGGATAAACCATATATGATCCGTCGTTCCAGAGGTTATGCACCACTTCCGTTTATGGTTTCCACACCATATCGGGGACAGGTGCTCGCGATTGGTGGAGAACTTAAAAATTCTTTCTGCATCGGTGTGGATAACCGCTTTTATCCGTCCCCATATGTCGGAGATCTGGAAGATCTGCGAACAGTGAAAGCACTTCGGGAGACAGTCGGAAGACTGGAAACGCTGCTGGAAGTGGAGCCGGAAATCGTGTGCTGTGACATGCATCCGAAGTACAATTCCGTAATGGTCGCAGAAGAACTTGGATTACCGGTAGTGAAGGTACAGCACCATTATGCACACATTCTTTCCTGCATGGCAGAAAATGACTGTGCAGAGCAGGTGATCGGAGTATCTTTTGACGGAACCGGTTATGGAACAGACGGGACAATCTGGGGAGGAGAGATCCTTCTGTCAGATATGAATGGATTCGAGAGAGTTGGAAGTGTGATGCCGTTTCTTCAGATCGGCGGAGATACTTCTTCAAAAGAAGGATGGCGGATTGCAGTTTCCCTGATCTATAGAATGACAGGTGACAGGGAAAAAGCATCTGAAATTATAGAAAAACTGGAACTTTGTACGAAGCAGGAAGCAAATGTACAGTTCACCATGGCAGACCGTAAAATCAATGCTGTGATGTCAACCAGCGCAGGACGTCTGTTTGACGGTGTGAGTGCGATACTTGGAATCCGCAGGAAATCTACATTCGAGGGTGAGGCTTCCATGGCACTGGAATTTGCCGCGGAAGAGTATAAGGAAACATTACTTAAAAAGAGTAAGCAGCAAATTTCGGAAACTGAAAAATATAGTCATTGTAAAGAAAAGAAGGGAATTTTCAAGGAAGAAAAAAATCTGCGAAAACAGGCAGATATGAATTCTGGACAGAAGGAAAAGTTGTTAGAGATAGAAAAAGTGAAAACAGCTGGAGTCAGAATGAGTTTCAACGGTGACGGGATAATCCCTGGAGATGACAGACTATTGTTAAACACAGGCTCCTTAATAAAAGAAATTCTGAACCGTCTATTAGATGGCGAAGATTCTGGCGGCCTGGCATACTTTTTCCACTACGAACTTGCCCGTCAGATCACGGCAGCCTGTGTGAAGAGCAGAGAGCAGAGCAGCTGTAACAAAGCAGCCTTAAGCGGCGGTGTTTTTCAGAACCGATTGCTTCTGGAACTGACCGATCATATGTTGAAACAGCAGGGATTTGAGGTGTTGAAACATCAGCTTATACCGCCAAATGACGGCGGGATCGCACTTGGACAGGCAGTGTATGCGATGGCATATCTGGAAAGAAACAGGAAAACAAAGACTATATAAAATAACAAAATTAATACAGGATACATAGTAAAAGGGAGGCATTACCATGTGTGTAGGTTTATCGGCAAAAGTAGTAAAAATCAGTGAAGGAACAGCAGTTGTAGACGCTGGCGGAGCAAAAAGAAAAGTTTCCGCACAGCTTCTGGAGGACCTGGAACCAGGTGATTATGTGATGGTTCATGCAGGTGTTGCGATCGCAAAGATCACCGATGAAGATGATGACGAAACAGATCAGTTAATAGAGGAACTGCTGTAATGGGAGAAGAGAGAAAAAGAACTGCCCGCGAGATCATAGAGAATTATGACGGTCCGGCAGTACGTATCATGGAAGTATGTGGAACACATACACACGAGATCTTCCGGCTGGGAATCCGCAAACTTCTGCCGCCGCAGGTAGAACTGATCTGCGGTCCGGGATGTCCGGTCTGTGTGACACCGGTTGGATTTATTGATGAAGCAGTGTGGCTGGCACTGGAAAAAAATGTGACGATCTGTACTTTCGGAGATCTGGTGCGGGTACCGGGAACAAAGATGAGCCTTGCAGGAGCAAGAGAAAAAGGTGCAAAGATCCGTATCGTCTACTCTCCGGCAGATGCAGAAAAATATGCCTTTGAGCATCCGGAAGAACAGGTTGTTTTCCTTTCGGTCGGCTTTGAGACAACGACACCGGCGGAATGTCTTTCTGTAAAACAGGCGAAAAAAGATGGATTGTCCAATTATTCACTGCTGATGGCGAACAAGACTATGCCACAGGCATATGAGGCATTAAAAGGAAGTGCAGATGTTTTTCTTTATCCGGGACATGTGAATGCGATCACGGGAACAGAACTCTGCGAACATCTGACAGAAGAAGGCGTAAGCGGCGTAGTTGCCGGATTTACTGCAAAAGAACTTCTCACAGCACTTGCAGTTTCCCTGGTGAAATTTCAGGAAAGAAAACCGTTCTTTGTAAACTGCTATCCGAGAGTCGTGAAACCGGAAGGAAGTCGCGAAGCACAGCAGCTCACCGAAGAAATGACAGAAGCTTGTGACAGTGAGTGGAGAGGACTTGGTGTGATACCGAAATCAGGTGTCTGTCTTAAGAAAGAGTGGAGCGATTTTGACGCAAGAAAGAAATACAATATTCCACTGATCCAGGGTAAAGCAAACCCGGCATGTCGATGTGGCGATGTCCTGCAGGGCAAATGCAAACCATCCGACTGTAAAGTATTCGGCAAAGTCTGTACCCCGCAGCACCCGGTAGGAGCATGTATGGTTTCAAATGAAGGCGCATGTTCGGCTTACTACACCTACGGAGATAATAAATAAGAAAAGAGGATAATCCTATGAGCAGTTTAAAAGATAAAACAGTAACAATGGCGCACGGTGCAGGCGGTCGCCACACTTCAGAACTGATCGACCAGATCTTTGCAGCACACTTTGCCAACCCGGATCTGACAGCAGATGATGCGGCAGTCCTGACACCACCGGCAGGAAAAATGGCAGTTTCCACAGATGGATTTATCGTCTCACCGGCATTTTTTCCGGGCGGAAATATCGGTAAACTTTCCATCTGCGGTACAGTCAATGACCTTGCATGTATGGGGGCAAAACCACTGTACCTGACCTGTGCATTTGTCATCGAAGAAGGATTCCCGATGGAAAAACTGGAAGAAATCGCCTCCGCAATGGAAAAAACAGCTGCAGAAGCAGGTGTACATATCGTATCCGGTGATACCAAAGTTGCGGGTAAAGGACAGGTTGACGGTGTCTTTATCACGACAACCGGAATGGGGCAGATTGAGGATGGTGTGAAAGTCGGCGGAACCCTCGCACAGCCGGGAGATGCGATCATCGTAACCGGTGATGTCGGAAGACATGGATGCACGATTCTTCTTGCAAGGGAAGACTTTGGAATTGAAGCAGATGTCACCAGCGACTGCGCTCCGCTCTGGAAAACCGTTGAAGCTGTTATGAATACAACTCATGATCTTCACGTGATCCGTGATGCAACAAGAGGAGGTGTCGGAACTGTTCTTTACGAGATTGCAGGACAGAGCAACGTAGGAATCCGTCTTGATGCAGCAGCAGTTCCGGTAGCCCCGGAAGTAAAGGGAGTTTGTGGCATGCTTGGACTCGAATCGCTTTATCTGGCGTGTGAAGGCAGGATGGTCATCATGGCACCGAAAGCAGAAGCAGAAAAAATCATAGAAACTCTTCGTCAGTGTCCATACTCCAAAGATGCCGCCATCATCGGAGAAGTTACTGCCGACCAGCCGGGTAAAGTTGTTATGACCACCGAAATCGGAACCCAGGCTCTCCTTTCGCAGCCGGGCGGGGAGTTACTGCCGAGAATCTGCTGATATATGAGTAATCACGAATCTGCCCAGAGATAGAAAAACAGGAAGATTATTCAGTTGAGAAATCAAATCTGAAATGTGCATTTTAGAATTTAAATATAAAACTATGTATGACTCCGAAACTGCACAGAAATCGCAGTGTGTCAGGAAACCTGTTTTGCTCAGGCAGTAGAGACATACAATATATATTTAAACAGGAGGAAACCATGGACACAAGAGTAGCAGTAATATCCATCATCGTCGAAGACAGCGATTCCATCGAAACCCTCAACCAGCTTCTTTACGATGCCCGCGACTATATCATCGGCCGCATGGGCATCCCATATCGTGAAAAAGGAATCAGCATCATCAGCATCGCCATCGATGCCTCACAGGACATTATAAGCGCCCTTTCCGGCAAGATCGGCCGTCTGAAAGGAGTGTCCACCAAGACCGCTTATTCCAATGTCATCACGCACGCGGAGGAAAAACATGATTAAAATAGCAGTATACGGCAAAGGCGGAATCGGCAAATCTACAACCGTATCCAACGTGGCAGCCGCCCTCGCAGAAAAAGGACTGACTGTCATGCAGATCGGCTGCGATCCTAAAGCAGATTCCACGATCCAGCTCCGGCACGGAAAACAGATGCGGAC
Source organism: bacterium (assembly GCA_963597235.1). GTDB lineage: Bacteria > Bacillota > Clostridia > Lachnospirales > Lachnospiraceae > Blautia_A. Next base: position 8,365 of record CAVBPN010000095.1, on the reverse strand, counting down.
TGTACTCGATCTCTATAATGAGAAAAAACAGAACCTCAAGCTCGAAGACATGACTACAACCGGTTACCAGGGTGTGATCTGCGTAGAGGCCGGCGGTCCGACACCGGGACTCGGATGTGCAGGACGCGGAATCATCACGGCTCTTGAAAAATTGAAAGAAACAGGAGCCTATGAGACCTATAAACCGGACATCGTCCTCTACGATGTTCTCGGAGATGTTGTCTGCGGAGGATTCTCCATGCCGATGCGAAAAGGTTATGCAGACAAAGTTTTTATCATAACTTCCGGTGAAAACATGGCGCTCCATGCCGGAGCCAATATTGCCATGGCAGTACAGAATTTCAAAAACCGTGGTTACGCAACCCTTGGCGGAATCATCCTGAATCGCCGAAATGTGAAACGAGAAGAAGAAAAAGTACAGGAACTTGCCGATGATTTTGAAACGCAGATAATCGGAAAACTCACCCGCAGCGACCTGGTCACAGATGCAGAGGAACAGGGCAAAACCCTGATGGAATGTTACCCGGACAGTGAGATGGCAGCAGAATACCGTACACTGGCAGAAAACATTCTGGCTGTCTGCAGAAAGGACGGCCTATGTTGAAGCGAGTTGGAGGGGAAATAAATCCGGAAGGTGCAGTCATAACGATCGGAGAGACTGATTTTCCTGTTCCGTTTCCTCTTGGACTGGAATTCAACTCCCCGGCACATGGCAACTGGAATATCGTCCACACCGGAATGCTCATGCCCGGGGCAATCCAGATCTACGTCTGCGCGGACAACTGCATGCGCGGTGTCGTCCTGACTGCGGCAGAGATGAATGCTGCAGACCGCTTTTCCTTCGTAACCGTTGAAGAAGAAAATCTCCTGAACGGAAATCTGGAAGATGTGACGATCGAAGGTGTGACAGATGTTTTGAATAAACTGGAACAGAAAACAAAAGCAGTACTTCTTTTTACTGTCTGTCTTCACCATTTTCTTGGCTGTGATCTGGATCGAGTATACGAAGAACTGGGAACACGTTTCCCGGAAATTGCTTTTGTGCGCTGCTATATGGATCCGATCATGCAGAAGCATGGACTGACACCGGATCAGAAACTGCGAAAGGCAATGTACGATCCGCTTATCCCACAGGAGCCGGATTCAAAAACTGTAACACTTATAGGAAGTGACTTTGCACTGGATGAGACCAGCGATATAAAACGTCTCCTGAAAAGTACAGGTCACACTTTGCGCGAACTTCCAGTCTGCAAGAGCTGGGAAGAATACCGGCAGCTTGGAACAGCAGAAACTTTTATTTCCTGCTATCCACCGGCAAAATACGGTGCAGATATGCTGGCAGAACGGTTGAACAGAAAACATCTGTATCTGCCGGGAAGTTTTGATTATGAAGAAATCAAAGAGGAAATTCGAAGTTTGATAAAGATGTTGAAAACTGAAAAACGAACAGAAATTGAGGAATATGGAAGAGGCAAGAGCAGAAAGAAAGATGATTGTAGCTGCACAACGTCTGAAGAACTTGAAGCCTTTTTCAAACGTGAGCTTACACTCTGTGAAGATGCTCTTGCCCACGCAAAATCCATCATCAGCGATACGCCGATCGTTCTGGATTACCTGTATCATCCAAGACCATTAGGCCTCGCAAAACTCCTTCTGGAACATGGCTTCCACGTAACAACGGTTTATCTCGACAGCATAAGTCCGGAAGAAAAAAAGTCATTTGACTGGCTGAAACTTCATTATCCGAACCTGGAACTGCGTGCTACGATTCAGGTGAAAATGCGTGTTCTTCCACGCAAGACAGAAGGTAAAGTTCTCGCCATCGGACAGAAAGCTGCCTGGTTCTCCGGCAGCCGAAATTTTGTGAATATGGTACAGGGCGGCGGATTGTGGGGATTTGATGGAATCCGAAGGACGCTGGAACTGATGACAGAAGCTTTCCTCGAAGAAAAAGATCCTGAGGATCTGATTGTTCGTAAAGGATGGGGGTGCGAGAGCTGCATATGAGACAATCATACAAGATCATACCAGTCTACACCGCTGATGTTTCCGGTGTATGTTCTGCCCTGTACGAACTGGGTGGCATGGTAGTCATGCACGACCCATCCGGCTGCAATTCTACTTATAATACGCATGATGAGATCCGCTGGTACGACCAGGACAGCCTGATTTATATTTCCGGATTGACAGAGATCGATGCGGTTATGGGAAACGATGCAAAGTTCATTCATGATATTGAAGAAACAGCGAAAGAACTGAAACCAAAGTTCATCGCACTTGCAGGAACTCCAATCCCGTTTATGAACGGGACAGATTTTCCAGCAATTGCACAGATGATTGAGACAGAAACCGGAATCCCGTCTTTTGCAGTACCGACAAATGGTATGCATGACTATACCTATGGGGCCGGACTTGCTCTGGCAAAAATCGCAGAACGATTTATAGGAGAACCGGCAGCAATCCGTCCGCATACACTCAATCTGCTTGGAGTAACTCCGCTGGACTTCGGCCCGCAGGAAAATGTAGACTGCATGAAACAGAATCTGCAAAAATATGGCTGGGGAGTTCTTTCCACCTGGGCGATGGGAGATACTCTTGAGACTCTGTCCCGTGCAGGAGAGGCAGAAATAAATCTGGTTGTATCCTCCGTAGGGATTCCGGCAGCGAAGGTACTTAAAGAAAAATTCGGAACTCCATACATTATAGGAACTCCGATAGACAGCTTCACAGAAGAACTTATTCAGATAATAAACGAAAAAGTGTCACATCATGATGAAGCTGAAGAAACAGACAAGAACAGCATTTCGGTCGGATATCTTAAAAATCGACTGAGTGAAACTTCGCAGATAACCCTGATCGGAGAAGCCGTGACCATAGAGTCGCTGGCAGCGGTCATCGAAAAGCAATATAAAAAACCGGTTCGGGTAATCTGTCCTCTGGAGACGCATGAAGGGCTTCTGGCGGCAAATGACTGTACGGCAGACGGTGAGGAAGAGATGGAAATCCTTTTGAAAGAGGCAGATATCATTGTGGCAGATCCGTTGTATCGCCCAATTTGTCCGAGAAACATCCGTTTTTTTGAAATACCGCATATTGCTTTTTCCGGGAGGATTTTTCTGAAGGATATGAAACAGGACAATATCTATAAAAATGGCATAAAGAAAGAAGTAATATCAAAATGAGATACCTTTTGGAGACCTGTATGTAATTTCTTAGTTAGGCAGGTTGCAAAACGAGTCAAAACGAATTTACCTTTCAAAGCTGCACAAAAGGCTTTACAAATAGTCACCTTATAGTTTATTATAGACATTGTAGAAGAGGAGTAGTTGCATAAATCCAGGATTAGATTTATGTTGCAGGTTTCGTCAGTACGATCACTGGAAAGTGATCCGGAGCCTGTGGAACAAGCAAAGACAAAGTTCAACGAGATTTTCTGCGTACAGTTTTAGTACGCAGAAAATCTCGTTTTTATTTTATATTTTTGCCCTCCTTCATCTAACGGAGAAAATAACAAGAAAGGAGCAAGTTATGAAGCAAAACTATCAAAAAACTATTCCAGAGCTTCTGACAGATTATGGCCTTAATACATCCACCTACGATTCCACCGGCCTGACAAAAGAAGAAACTTTAAAACGAAAGGAAATCTACGGAGAAAACATTCTGGAGGAGGGCGAACGAAAATCTCCTCTGGTCATCTTTCTGGAGCAGTTTAAGGATCTGTTGGTTATTATCCTTATCATTGCGGCTATCATCTCAATGGTCTCCGGAAGTGTGGAAAGCACCATCGTTATCTTCGTGGTGCTGATCTTAAACGGTATCTTAGGAACAGTACAATATGTAAAAGCAGAAAAGTCACTGGATTCCCTGAAGGCGTTATCTTCCCCTCATGCCAAAGTCCTGCGGGATGGAGAGAAGATGGAAGTGTTATCCAAGGATATAGTGCCGGGAGACTTGCTTTTGCTTGAAGCAGGTGACATGGTGGTGGCTGATGGAAGAATTTTAAAAAATTATTCCCTTCAGATAAATGAAAGCTCTCTGACAGGAGAATCCACCAACGTGGATAAAAGTGAAATTTTAAAATGTCGGGAGGAAAAAGTTGAAGGAGTCGAAGAAGAATCCACAGAAGAAATTCCAGAGATTCCCTTGGCGGATCGCTGTAACATGGTATACGGAGGAACTTTGGTAACTTACGGTCGTGCAGAAGTTCTGGTGACAGAAACTGCCATGAATACAGAGATGGGCAAAATCGCCGGTCTTATGAATGCCACTAAGGAAAAGACTACGCCCCTTCAGCGAAGCCTGGATGAGTTTAGCAAGAAATTAGCCATTGCAATTATGATCATTTCTGTTATAGTGCTGGGGCTTAGGCTCTGCCAGGGAGAAGTCATCTTAGACGCTATGATGTTTGCAGTAGCCTTGGCTGTGGCAGCCATTCCGGAGGCTCTAAGTTCCATTGTTACCATTGTGCAAGCCATGGGAACCCAGAAGATGGCAACAGATAATGCCATAATAAAAGAACTAAAAGCAGTGGAAAGCTTAGGCTGCGTCTCTGTTATCTGTTCTGACAAAACCGGAACTTTGACCCAGAACAAGATGACCGTGGAATATATTTATATAGGAAATAATACTATTCCTATCGGCAAAATAAATCTTTCGGAAAAAACAAAAGTTACAGACATTAAAGAAGCATGTTCCACCCTGGCTTATAAAAAAGAGAACCTTGCTTTGAGACTGATCTTAGCAGGAATTCTGTGTAACGACTCCGCCATTGCAGAAGACGGGACAGAAATCGGAGATCCTACAGAGACAGCCCTTATTACGCTGGCAAGAAATTTAAGAATCTCCGATACAGAACTAAAAGAAGCGATTCCACGTATAGACGAGATTCCTTTTGATTCAGACCGTAAGTTAATGACTACCAAGCACGAACTTATGGGAAGCAGAATCCTATTTACCAAGGGAGCCTTGGATGTGCTCCTGGATCGATCTACCCATATCGCTTTGGGAAATGGGGTGGTGCCTATAACAGAAGAATACAAAAAATCCATCCTAAAACAAAATAGGGAATATTCCGAGGAGGGACTCCGGGTGTTGTCCTTTGGCTACCGGGAGCATACAGAAGATGGACCGCTGACTACAGATCAAGAGACGGGTTACATCTTCTTAGGATTAATCGCCATGATGGACCCTCCTAGAGTAGAGTCAGCCCAGGCAGTAAAAGAAGCTATAGAGGCAGGTATCAAACCAGTGATGATCACCGGAGATCATAAAATTACAGCCACTGCTATTGCAAAGAAGATTGGAATCTTCACCCAAGGAGATCTTGCCCTTACAGGTCAGGAACTGGATGCTATGTCCGATGAGAAATTAGACGAGAAATTAGCACACATCTCCGTTTACGCCAGAGTAAGCCCGGAAAATAAGATTCGTATCGTAGAACGTTGGCAGAAGAAAGGAAATATCGTAGCTATGACGGGAGACGGAGTCAATGATGCCCCAGCTTTAAAAAAAGCTGACATTGGCGTGGCCATGGGAATTACTGGAACAGAAGTATCCAAGGATGCGGCGGCGATGATTCTGTCGGATGATAATTTTGCTACCATTATAAAGGCAGTATTAAATGGGCGAAATGTCTACCGTAACATCAAAAATGCAATAGGCTTCCTTTTATCCGGCAATCTGGCTGCCATATTAGCAGTACTATATTGCTCCATAGAAGCCTTGCCAACACCATTTGAACCGGTGCATCTGTTATTTATCAATCTACTAACCGATTCCCTGCCGGCTCTGGCCATTGGCATGGAACCGGCTGATGAAGGACTATTAAAACAAGCACCAAGAGATCCGAAAGAAGGAATCTTAACCAAAGACTTCGCTTTAAAGTTATTAGGTTATGGTTCCATGATTGCCATAGTTTCCATGATAGCATTCTATCGGGGGCTTTCCACAAATCCAGCCACTGCCAGCACCATGGCCTTCGCCACATTAACTTTGGCAAGACTCTTCCATGGATTTAACTGCAGAAGCAATCAGCCATTAACAAAACTGGGTCTTGCAAGCAACCCATGGAGTCTGGGAGCCTTCACTTTGGGAATTCTACTATTACTGGCAGTATTGATCATACCGGCATTAGCAAAGCTATTCCTGGTAGCGGCATTAAGTACAGAACAGATGCTTGAGATTTTGGGTCTGGCAATAATACCTACACTAATTGTTCAGATAAAGAGAATGTTAGTAACTATTCAGTAAGCAGTATTTCACGAGATGTTTTGAAAAGCGTTTTTTGACAGAGCCTTATTATATGCAAAAAACGTATTGACTAAACAAAAAAATTGGTGTTATGATGAGAGCAACAGAACAGTTACGAACTTTGTATGAATGGAGGATATATTCATGAAAACACTTGAAACAAAAAAAGCACCGGCAGCGATCGGACCATATTCACAGGCTAAAATGACAGGAAATTTCGTATTTGCATCAGGTCAGATCCCGGTAGACCCGGCTACAGGCGAAGTTGCAGGCGATAAGATCGAAACTCAGGCTGAGCAGTCCTGCAAGAACGTTGGAGCAATCCTTGAAGAAGCTGGTCTTACATTTGATAATGTTGTAAAGACAACATGTTTCCTTGCTGACATGGCAGATTTCGCTGCATTCAATGCAGTATATGAAAAATACTTCACAAGCAAACCGGCTCGTTCCTGTGTTGCTGTAAAACAGCTTCCGAAGAACGTTCTGTGTGAAGTAGAAGCTATCGCAGTAGCTGAATAAAATCTGGTGCGAACAGATTCAGAAAAGAAGATTTCCATTGAGGAAGTCTTCTTTTTTTTGTATAATCAGAGATAACATGATGAAAGTTTATATGTATGAAATGAAAATAAATCGGAGGTAGCATGGCAAAAAAGAAATTTTATGCAGTAAGACAGGGCAGAAAGACCGGAATGTTCCTTACCTGGGATGATTGTAAGAAGCAGGTGATGGGGTATCCGGGAGCGATATATAAGAGTTTCGGGACGGAAGCGGAAGCGAAGGAGTATCTGGGGATTAGTAGCACCGGTGCAGCGGGCCGCGATGCCTCCAGAGCAAATGATGCAGCGGGAAGCGGGATTTCCGGGAGTGCAGGTACGAATGTCGGGAATGCCGGCACGAAGAACACGGATTCAGACGAGGTAGAGATTTACGTTGACGGAAGCTACCACGCAGCCACGAAGGAATTTTCCTACGGAATGGTCGTCCTGATCGATGGCAGAGAAGAAAAATTTTCACAGAAAATGTCTGATCCGGAGCTGGCACAGATGCGAAACGTAGCCGGTGAGATCAAGGGAAGTGAAGCAGCGATGCAGTATGCCCTGGATCACAAAATTCCTTCTATTATAATATACCATGATTATCAGGGAATCGCGAGCTGGTGTAACGGTGACTGGAAGGCGAATAAAGCAGGAACGATCGCTTATCGCGATTTCTACCAGAAGGCGAAGGAGCAGGTCCATATTGAATTTCGTAAAGTAAAGGGTCATTCGAATGATAAATATAATGATATGGTAGATGAACTTGCAAAAGAAGCCCTTGGAATCCATTGACAAAATCCGCCTGAAAGTCTTATACTATCACTGAATCCGGTATGACCGGAGCAGAACTTTTTGAGGAGGATACTATTATGAAAAACAACAGCAGTATCAAAACCGTAGTTGCAGTCGGAATCGGCGCAGCACTGTTCTTTGTACTCGGACGTTTTGTTGCAATACCGAGCCCGGTACCGAACACAAACATCAGCCTTCAGTATGCAGTACTTGCACTTCTGGCAGCTATGTACGGACCGGTTGCAGGCGGGCTGATCGGTTTCATCGGTCACGCACTGATCGACCTTTCCTGGGGCGGAAGCCCGTGGTGGAGCTGGGTAATCACATCTGCATTTGTTGGTGTGGTTATCGGGCTGTTTGCCAGGAAACTTAATGTCCAGGAGGGCGAATTTGGAAAAGGTAAAGTTGCAGTATTCGTAGTTTCCAATGTAATTGCACATGTAGTCGGCTGGGTAGTTGTAGCACCTGTACTTGACATTCTGATCTATGCAGAACCTGCAAATAAAGTATTTGCACAGGGTGTATTTGCAGCTGTTTCCAATATCATTACCGGTGTGATCGTAGGCGGACTTCTGATTCTGGCATACACAAAGACAATTGCCAAGAAAGGTTCCCTGGATCAGGAATAAAAATAAAAGATTGTGTCTGCTGTTCACGGTTGCTTAAGGTGGACAGCAGCATTGAAAAGCCGTTTCATGCAGCTTATGTGGCTTGTGAAAAGGCTTTTTCTATGTGAAAGTATACAAGGGAAAGTTGCCGGTGGCAGATTTTCTGGATTGTTAATATAG
>CAVBPN010000094.1:0-10761 GCA_963597235.1 bacterium | reverse complement strand
GTTGTCAAGGTCTGTATAAACGGTATCAAAACACTGTACTCCTGCTGCTCTTGCTGCAATGACCATGTTCTGTCTTGCACCCATCAGCTCGATACCGGTTCCTGTGATATGAGTCTGAAGGTCTTTGGTATAATCTCCACCGGAAAGGGCGATACCAAAAAGACGGTCAGATGCTTCGCAGATATCCAGGGCTTTCATGATACCTCTGGCAGATTCCAGAGCTGCCATGATGAGAACGCTTCCTGCTTCTCTTCCGAATTCTTTCTCTGCTGCGATCACAACTTCTTCTACCACATGTACATCCTGTGCGCTTTCTGTCTTTGGAATACGGATCGCGTCACATCCTCCTGCTACCGCACAGCGGATGTCCTCTCTCCAGTATGGAGTGTCCAGTCCATTAATACGGACAACGCGCTCTACTCCGCGGTAGTCGATTTCTCTCAGTGCGTGGAACAGGGAATATCTTGCAGCGTCTTTTTCTTTCTCTGCAACGGCATCCTCAAGGTCCAGCATGATGGAGTCCGGTTTGTAGATATATGGGTCTTTGATAAGTCCCGGTTTCTGACAGTTCAGAAACATCATGGTTCTTCTTAATCTTTTTTTGTTTGGATTACTCATCGAATCGCACCTCCCCATGGAAGATTTTCGGTCTGCTCTGCTCCTCGGAACAGTGCTCCTTCTACTCTTGCTTTGAGTGTACAGTCAAGAGCTCCTTTGTCTACAATGCTGATCTTGACATCCTGCACATCCAGACGTTTGAGAGTGTCCATAACTGTACGGCGGATGCTGTTTCCGAACTGATTGATCACTACACTGTCCAGATCAAATTCAATTCCTGCACCCTCTGCATTTGGTTCTACCGTTACCATTGCATCACTGGATTCCAGAGTTCCGGCAACTGCATTCTTTGTGATTTTCACGGCTTTCTTCCTCCTCTTCCTGTTGAAATCTTTGTTGAACATTTTTCTTGATTTCTCTTTCTGTAATTATCATAAATCATCCGGAGGCATTTGTATAATTGTCAAAAAGAATGTAAATATAACTTTTCGGAATTACTGTTTTTCTCCTGAAAGAGCAAAAAAGAGGCACTGCACAGATCATATGCAGCACCTCTTACAAAAGGTCTTATTCTGTTATATTATGAGATAAAAAGTCCATAAACTCCCACAAACGAGAACAGTGCCAGAACCGCCAGCGCGATAAAGGATACCGCGAACAGTTCCACAAACATTCTGTTCTGAGGAAAACGTTCTTCTGCATTTTCCTGCTGGGAAACTCCTGCCATGATGAGGGCTCCTGTTGTGGAGATCGGGGTAAATCCGGATACTGTTCCGCCGATAACGATAACAGCTACCAGTTCCAGCGCGCTCACGCCAAGTCCGCCGGCAAGTCCACTTGCGGTCGGGATCAGGGTCGGGAATACTACGCCAAGTCCGGAGCTGAAGAAGGACATAAGTCCGGCTGCAATCGCCATGATCATAGCGGCTGTACGTTTGCCCATGATTGCTTCCAGTGCAGATACCATGATGTCAATACCACCGGAAAGGGAAATAATGTTCATCAGGATCCCTACACCAAGTACCATAAGAATAACATTCCACGGGATCGCTGCGATCGCTTTTTTCTCATCACCGCAGCCAAGGATCAGAAGGAAAGATCCGATCATAAATCCGGTCAGGCCGACATTCCATGAGAAGAACAGTGCACCGACTGCCAGGGCAACAAGTCCAAGGATGGAAAGCCACTGTTTTCCATTAAATTTCGGAAGTTTTTCTTCGGTTCCTGCTGCGTTTTCGTCAATTTTCCAGCCTTTATAATAAATGTACACAAGTACCATAACAACCAGTGCTGTAATGATCATTGAGATCATAATCGGAATCGTATTTCCCTCCAGCCCCTGTTCTTCCATCAGTTCTCTTACAACGGCTGCCTCCGGGGTCAGAGGGCTCATACGGCCGGACATAACGCCAAGATCACCGATGATCGCTGTCATGATCGGGTTGACACCTGCTGATACCGCTACCGGGATCGCAATAACAGGAACGATCGCCAGAGACGGGATCGCACCAGGGCCTACCGCACAGATGGCAAAACCAAGTACATACATGACAAACGGGATCAGATGTTTCTTCTTGCCAACGATGCCTACCATCTTTTTGGCCAGAAGTTCCAGTGTTCCGTTGCCGCTGATCACGGCAAACAGATAAGTGATTCCTACCATCTGGATAAACAGAGAAGAACTGAAACCGCTGAGGATCTCTTTTGTGTCAATTCCGTAAACAACACCGAGGATCATCGCAAATGCCACGCAGATGATACCAACATTACAGTTTCTTGCAAATCCGATCACGATGGCTGCAAGAAGAAGGATCAATGAAATTAAACCAAGGTTCATATACGCCACCTCCTATCGGAATGTAATACAGACAGGGCTCTCGGTCGGGATGATTCTGCCTGTGTATGTCATCAGTCCGGTATCAGAATCCAGCTTCATCTCTACGATGGTATCGCTGTCTTCATTTGCCATGTAGAAACGGCTGTAATCCGGGTTAAAGGTGATAAATCTCGGAGTCAGTCCAAGGGAAGAATAATAGCCAAGTTCTGTCATGTAACCTGTATTCTGGTCAATGCGGTAAACAACGATGGACTCGTGGATACGGTTGGAACCGATCAGGATCTTTCCTTCTTTGTCAAGAAGAGATGCGCTCGCCTGTCCTTCTCCTGTGTAAGTTGCCGGAAGGGACGGAAGGTTCTGCATGGCAGTCAGTTTTCCGTTCACATCGTCAAACTGCAGATAAGTCATCTTGTTTCCTTTTTCGTTGATGAGATATACATAGCGGTTGTTCGGATGAATGGACACATGTCTTGGCTCATCGTATTCTCTGGAACGATAGGTGTCTGTCTCTGTTAAGTTTCCGTTTTCCGGGTCAAAGCGGAATACTTTTACCTGTCCGTAGCCCTGTAATCTACCCTGTGTTACAACAAACAGGAATTCTTTTTTCTGATCCCAGATGCACTGATGTGCGAAAGAGATCGTGCCTTCTTTTTTGCCTTCGAGATGTGTGGTATGCACGATCTCACCAAGGCTTCCATCGCTGTTTCTTCTGATCACATAAACAGCTCCGCCCTGCAGTGCTGCTACGACGATATACTGGTTTGTCTTGTCAGGAGTGATAAATACAGGATTCTTTCCTCCGATGTCGATGGTGTTCATATGCTCCAGTTTTCCGTCCTCAAGGATGCGGTAACTGCTGACTTTTGTGATGTCACCGTGTACGGAATAGAGATATTTTTCTTCCAGATCCATGGTCTGATAGGACGGATTCGGTTCTGTCTCAAGACACTGGATCTCTTTCCAGTCGCCGGTCATTTCTGAGATCTCATAAACCTTCAGTCCTTTTCCTCTTGCATTTCTTTCTCTGGTTGTGCGACATCCTACGTATGCGTATTTCATAAGTTTTTCCTCCTTTTTGATAGATGCGTTTTTCCTATCAATCTGTTATAAAAATTATATGAAACACGGATGTCAAATGGAAATTCACATACTGACTGAGAAAGGCATTCCGAAACGGAATGCCTTTTATACTTCGATCTTGTTTACGTGATAATATTCTTCTACCAGCGAAATAAAATCCATGATATCCTGGCTCTTATAACATTTCTCTGAGAACATCATCCAGACTCTTCTCGTGATCGGCTGATCATTCTGGTCATACAATGGGATCAGCTGTACATGCTCATCCTGTACCCGCCATTTGTCCCCAAAAAGGAAGGTGATCCCGAGCCCGTTCTCTACCATCTCGATTGCGATATCTGAATGCGGTACACGGTATGCCTCATGCGGCAGACTTCCGAAATGATTCTTCCACCACTGATTGACAAGGCTTGCCACCATCGGGTTCAGATAGGATTTGATGAGCGGCTGCTGGCTTACATCATCGAGCTTCATTCCGACCGGAAGTGCAATATAAAGTGCCTCCTCAAACAGACAGGCTTTTTCTCCCAGATACGGAAAATCTCCGCAGATGATGCTGATATCCAGAGATCCGTCCACCAGCTGCTGGATCAGAAGGTCACTGGAGTTTGGCACTGTCGTGATCTGCAGACGATCATATTTTTCTTTGTATTCTTTGAATAATTTTGGCATGTGGAGTCTCGCAAAAGAATTCGGGACACCGATCCGGAGAAATTCTCTGCTCGCTCTCTTTTCCGAAAAGTGTTCCTCGATCTCCTGAAGGAAATCCAGCATGATGCTTGCTTTTTTGACAAGATAATGCCCGTCCTCCGTAAACTCCACGCCCTTGCTTGTGCGTCTCACGATCTCTATATTCCACTCTGTCTCCATCGCCTTGATCCGCTTGGTCAGGGCAGACTGCGTCATATAAAGTGTCTCTGCCGCCTTGGTCATACTGCGTTTTTCATATAACACGGTCAGTATTTTCCAGTCTATGTCTTTCATATTCTATTTTCCTTTAACAGCAACTTCTTTTTCGATATAATCAATAAAATCCTCCAGAACACGGGTAATCCGTTTGTTCTTGGAATAGATGAACCAGGTATTTCTGGTCACGCTGCTGCCGTCCTTATTCTTAAGCGGTGTCAGACAGAGATCGTACGTATTCTCAAAATTATCCGGAAGGAAGCAGATCGTGTAGCCCAGTCCTTTGTGGATGAGCTGCCAGGAAACGTCAATGTAACCAACGATCATACTGCCCGGTGCTTCGCTTTCAAACCATCCCTGCCACCAGTTGTCGAGAAGTTCTTTGGTCCTGTCATTCGTCTTGTAACCGATCCGCTGCATCTGTGGCAGCATATCAAAATCAACCGGCTCTTTCGTGACAAGATAGGCTTCGTTTCTGCCGATCAGTGTCTTGTTGACTGCACCGTCATAATCGCCCCGGATAAATCCCACATCAATCGCGTCTTCCAGCATCTTGCGAAAAAGAATGTTGCTCTGTTCATTGATGATGTTAAATTCTACATTCGGATGTTTCTGCTTATACTGCACCAGCAGATCGGTCAGTGTATATTTGCTGTAGGTATAGGAGGAACCGATGGTGATCACTCCTTCGGAATTTTCCTGGAATTCTTTGAGTTTTTCTTTGGTCTTCCTGAGGAATTCCAGATAAGCTCCTGCCTGTTTACCCAGAAATTCTCCTTCCTCTGTAAATTCCAGGCCCTTTGGAGTACGGTTCACGATCGTTACCTGAAACTCTGACTCCATATGCTGCAGACGTTTGGTAAGAGAAGGCTGTGTCATGTACAGAAGATTTGCCACCTTTGTCATATTCGGGTTTTTGTATAATTCGTAAAGGATCTCCCAATCTGAATCTTTCATAGCCGATGCTCTCTCCTTTGTTATGTATTTTATCGAATATTCTTATATCACATACAAATTTTCGTTATTGCCCTTCTGCTATTGTAACACAACTCGACATTTTTCTTCAACGTCTGTAAGATTTTTTCTCAACACAAAAGGCAGGATATCTCGTAAAGATATCCCGCTTTTTGAGGTAAATGAATGAATATATGTTTTCGAATAATTCGTTGGAGGCTTTTATCGATTTATTTGAGTTATTTGTTATTTGAGACCACGGATGGTTTCAAGCAGGTAATCGGTGAATTCTGCTGCGCTTGCATCTTTTGTCTCAGTTGTGACAACAAGTTTCTTTTCTGTAACGGTACAAATCTCAAGTGCTTTCTCAAGGATCGCATTTCTGTCTGCATAGCCGATGTGGATCAGCATCTGTCCAACTGCACGGATCAGGCTGCACGGATTTGCATACTCTCCTCTACCATGGGATATCAGATACGGTGCTGTTCCGTGGATTGCTTCAAACAGTGCATACTGGTTTCCGATATTGGAAGAGCATGCAGTTCCAAGTCCGCCGGCATGTTCTGCTGCAACGTCTGTTACGATATCACCGTAGAGGTTTGGAAGTACGATTACTTCCATGCCCTGGTTAAAGGACGGATCGAGCATTTTTGCACACATGGCATCTACAAGACGCTCCTGAATCTCGATCTCCGGATATTCTTCACCGACTTTGCGGACAGCCTTGATGAAGTTTCCGTCTACCAGTTTGACGATGTTTGCTTTTGTGACGATAGTCACATTCTTCTTGTCGTTCTTGCGTGCAAACTCAAAAGCTGCTCTTGCGATACGCTCGCTGCCTTCTTTTGTCTGTACCTTGAAGTCTACTGCGATGTCGTCATCTACCTGGATACCTTTGTTTCCCCAGATATATTCTCCCTCGATGTTCTCACGGAAGAATGTCCAGTCGATGTTTTTGTCCGGGATCTTGATCGGACGGACAGCAGCAAACAGGTCCAGTCTTCTTCTTAAAAGGCTGTTTACGCTGACAAGGTTCGGAAGTCCGTCTCCGGCTCTCGGAGTTGTCATCGGTCCCTTTAAAAGGACATTACATTTCTTTACTTCTGTCAGGACTTCTTCCGGAAGGCTTTCCAGTTTTGCCACACGGTTTTCGATGGTAAGTCCTTCGATCTCGCGTACTTCGATCTTTCCGGCTTCGATCTCATCTTTTACCAGCTCGTTCAGTACGCGGAGTCCCTGTTTCATCAGGATTGGTCCTACTCCGTCTCCCGGGAGGACACCTACTACGATCTTGTCAAGTGATGCAAAATCTGTAGGTCTGGAAGATTCTTTCATTGCCTCAATGCGAGGTTCTTCTCCTTTTAACAGTTCCCCAAACTTTTCCTGTGCGATTTTGATATCTTCTGCCTTCATATTGTCGGCTCCTTTCTATTTTTCCTGTGCAGCGAGCTGTTTCTTGAGGAAACGGAGCTGTCCGCCGCTTAATACAACTTCTACTTCATTATCAGAAAGATCCAGATTTACAAAGAAGGAAAATCCTTTTGTCTTATCGAATACTTCTACTTTTCTTGTCGGGATCTGATCCAGAAGGTTGTTGATCTCCAGTTCATCTCCCTGGTCGATCTTGTCATAGCTTGCCGGATCTTCAAACAACATCGGGATGATGCCGTGGTTTACCAGATTTCCTTTATGGATTCTGGCAATGCTCTTTGCGATGACACATTTTACGCCCAAGAACATCGGGTTGATCGCTGCATGTTCTCTTGAGGATCCCTGTCCATAGTTTTCACCGCCGATGATGATGCTCTTGCCCATCTGTCTTGCACGCTCGGAGAAATCCGGTGCATAACGATGGTAGCAGTATTTGGACATCAGCGGAATGTTGGATCTCATGCTGGAGAACTCTGCACTTGCCGGTGTAATGTCATCTGTGGAGATATTGTCTCCGCCTTTTAAGCTGACCGGAACACAGAGATGCTGCTGTGGTTCTTCCGGTACAGGAAGGAATTTGATATTCGGTCCTTTGACGATCTCAACCTTCTTTGCTTCTTCTTCCGAAAGAGGTTTGATGATCATGGAATCATTGACAATGTATTCTTCCGGCTCGTGGATCTCGGCGAGTTTCTTTACATCTTCTCCAAGGATCTCTTCTGCGGATGCGAAAGTTCCTTTGATCGCGGTTGCCGCTGCGCTCTCCGGACTTACCAGGTAGATCTTGGCTGTCGGGTTTCCTGCACGGCCTTTGAAGTTACGGTTGGAAGTACGAACAGCGATTCCCTCTGTTGCAGGAGTCTGTCCTATCGCACAGCACGGTCCGCAGGCGATCTCAAGGATTCTGACTCCGGCATCGATCAGCATGTCGATATATCCGTCACGGAGCAGTTCTTTGTAAGTCTGTCTGGATGCGATTCCGCAGGTACAGCTTACGTTTTCGTTCACCTGTCTTCCCTGGAATACGAGGGCTGCTTTTGCCACATCTGCGTAGCTTGTATTTGTACAACTTCCGATGAATACCTGCTGTACCGGTTTTCTCTCAACATCTTTGAGCGGGATTACGTTATCCGGCTGATGCGGACATGAGATCAGTGGTTCCAGTTCGCTTAAGTTGATCTCGATGCGCTCATCGTATTCTGCATCCTCATCCGGAAGGAGTTCTGTATATGCGTCTTCTCTTCCCTGTGCTTTGAGGAATTTATGTACCTGCTCGTCTGCCGGGAAAATAGAAGTGGTTGCGCCGAGCTCTGCACCCATGTTTGTGATGGTCGCTCTCTGCGGAACCTCAAGTTTTGCTGCTCCGGGTCCTACATACTCGTATACGTTTCCAAGACCGCCCTTGATAGAAACACGGCGAAGCATCTCAAGGATCACTTCTTTTGCATTTACGCCCGGTTTCAGTTCTCCGGTCAGATAAACCTGTACGACTCTCGGCATTTTGAGTCTCATCGGAACTCCTGTCATGGCTGTTGCCACGTCCATTCCTCCGACACCGATACACAGCATTCCAATGGAGCCGCCGTGTGGTGTATGGCTGTCACCGCCCATGCTGATCTTGCCCGGTGCGCCGAATCTTGCTACATGTACGGTATGGCAGATACCGTTTCCAGGTCTGGATACATGTACGCCGAATTTCTTTGCTGCTGACTGTAAGTAGATGTGGTCATCCGGTGTTTTGTTGTCTACATACAGAAGGTTGTGATCCAGATAACTTACGCTGCACTCTGTGCGGATCCTGTCAAGACCGATGGCTTCAAAAGCCAGATAGGTCATAACGGCGTTGATATCGTGTGTAAGTGTCTGATCGACTTTGATGAATACCTCTTCTCCCGGCACCATGCTTCCTGATACATAATGAGATTCAATGATTTTTCTTGTTAATGACTTCCCCACTTGGAAAACCTCCTTGCAATTTTTTCTGGTTACGTTCGGCTAAAACGTTTGGTTTGTTATTTATGCTTTTATTATAAGTGGTCGTTTCCCAAAAATAAAATTGCTTCTGTCAATGCTCATATTCCATAAATGAATAGTATCGAATATATAAAATGCATAGTTCCTTTAGTTCTCTTCATCCAGTCCTTCCATATAGCGGACCATGCCCTGTGCCGCGATCTTTGCGCCTTCAACAGCATGAACAACAGTCCTGGAACCGGTTGTGACATCTCCTGCCGCAAACACGCCAGGTTTCGTCGTCATTCCATTCTCGTCTACGATCAGAAGTCCGCGTTCGGAGCCTTCCAGTCCCACTGTGGTACGGATCAGTTTTCTTCTCGGTCCCTGGCTGATGGAGATGATCGTGGAGTCTGCTTCTACCTGCTCTTCCTCTTTCTCATAGCCGATGACTTTTCCGTCCTCGTCGAGAATGGAAGTACAGAAAACAGGACCTTTTTCTGTGATATACTGGATTGCTTTGCCAAAAACAAATTCTGCTCCGTCAAGTTTTGCATAAGAAATCTCATGGGAGCTTGCTGCTGCCCTGGTTCCTCTTGCATACAGTGTTACATGGCGTGCACCATTTCGAAGCGCTGTTCTTGCCACATCCATCGCCGCATTTCCCATACCGATGATTGCAACATTCTCGCCAAGTTCATAGCCGGATGGATTTGCCAGATAGTCGATACCAAATTGTACGTTTCCGAGACATTCTCCGTGGATCCCTAAGTTTCTCGCTTTCCATACGCCGGTTCCGACAAAGATGCTTGCATATCCATCACGGAGCAGATCATCAATCTTTAAGACCGCACCAATTGTTGTGTTCGGACGGATCTTGATTCCCATATCCAGAAGTCGCTGTCTGTATCTGTCCAGAATGCTCTTTGGAAGACGGAATTCCGGGATACCATAGCGCATGATGCCGCCGATATCATCTTTCCATTCAAAAATAGTCACATCGTATCCTGCTTTTGCCAGGATGATCGCTGCAGTCAGTCCTGCCGGACCTGCTCCGATGACGGCTACTCTTTTTCCCTTTTTCTCTACTTCCGGGATTTCCATACGATCAAGGTAGGTGTCCGAAATATAGGTCTCTATGCTGGAAAAATGTACCGGGTTTCCCTTACGTCCCAGTACACAGTTTCCTGCACACTGCTGCTCATGATTACAGACAATGGAACAGATCACAGACATAGGGTTGTTCTCAAAAAGCTCTTTGCCCGCATCCATGACTTTGTTTTCTTTGAACATCTGGATGATGTGCGGGATCGGTGTATGTACCGGACATCCCTTCTGACACATTGGTTTCTTACAGTTCAGGCAGCGATTTGCCTCATCGATAATATGCAGACTCATTTTCGTTCACCCTCCTCCATGATCACTCTCGGTAAGATCTCTCCTGTTTCTTTCATTCGCTGAATGGTTCTCTCTTCCGCTTTGATCTTTTTGCGGGCACGTTCCATCGCGCCTTCTGCTTCTTCCGGTTTGAGTACCAGCACGCCGTTGCAGTCTCCTACGATAATGTCTCCCGGACATACTTCCACGCCGCCGCAGATGACCGGAACATTCAGTTCGCCGAGACGTTCTTTACCTGCACTTCCCGGTGTGACTGCCCTTGCGAAGATCGGAAAGCCTGCTTCACGGCATCCCTGAAGATCGCGGAATGCACCGTCGATCACCACGCCTTCTGCCTCTTTCATTGCTGCACAGATGCTTCTGTGGTCGCCCCAGTAAGAACCGTTGCAGTAGCCTTTTCCGGCGATGACCATGACATCACCTTTTTTCATTTCCAGGATCCCGTCCGGAATCAGTCCGCTGATACCGATCGGTGTCTTGACTGTGTATGCCGGACCTACGATTTTCTTGTAAGTAACTCTTTCCTGAATCGCAAAGTCCATGGTATGGTATTTTCCAGCTCCCACACCATCACACAGTTCGGAAGTTGTAAACTGTCTTAATTCTTCTATGATCTCCTCCAGTGTCTTTGCCATATCCCACAC